>NZ_CAXTKW010000005.1:0-216673 GCF_964245105.1 Candidatus Dorea massiliensis AP6
ACTTCAATCCTAACACAGGATCCCGGTGCTTTCTTTCTTTTTTCTATTAACTTTTCCTACAAAAACTTTACCCTACGAGTTTTAAGAATAGTTTAAGATCGATTTTTCTACTTTTTTCTATTTTCTTCTTGACAACAGCCATCATTTCATGGTATAAATATTAAGCACGTTTGATACAGGGGATTGGTCAAATGGCATGACAGGGGTCTCCAAAACCCTTAGTGGGAGTTCGATTCTCTCATCCCCTGCTGAAAGAAGCCTGAAAGTTTGATGCTTTCGGGCTTTTCTTTTACAATAAAAGGGCTGGAATCTCTGATTTTTCTCAAAGATTCCAGCCCTTTTCCATGCATTTTCCAGCATCTACTCCGCGAACTTCACCACCAGCTCCCGCTCCCCGATGGCGCCTGCAAAGAGCCCTGTGAGGAGCTGCTTGGTCTGGGTCCTGGCTTCGGCTTTCAGGCTGTCGAAGTCGGCTTTTTCTTCTACGTCTTTCTGGGCGGCGGTCATGCCGTCCAGGACGTCTGTTTTCTTGCCCCAGTTCAGGAGGGCGGCTTTCTCATCGTAGAACTGGATGGAATCGGAATCCACCACGGTGTCCAGGATCCGGACTGCCGGAAGGGTCAGCTGCACCTCCTTGTCGGTGATCTTGATGTCCGCCTGAGACAGGTCCACGCCGGCCCGTACCTCGGCCCGGTAGGTCATGGTGAAGGACTTCTGGGTCAGTAGCGGGATGCTGCCGTCAGAGTAGTAGACCAGACCGTTATAGGTCAGCTTGGCCGTGGTCAGCTCGCTGACCATCTCCAGCTTGTCGCTGATGAAGCTGCTGGTGATCTGCGTCTCGCTCTTCGGCGCAAAGCGGTTCGCCACGAACACGGCGGCTGCCGCTATCACCACAATCTCGATAAAATGCAGAATTGTCTTAAAGCCTACCCGTCTCCTAGGCCGCTCTTCCCGTTCTCTCTTCTCTCTCCTCATACCTTACTCCTCCGTCACCAGCTCGCCAAAGTCCCTCTTTTCAAACTCCTGAATGGAAATATTCTTCTTATTCGGGTTCGCATACACAAAGGTCTTGTCCACGTTTTCAATGTAGTTTTGAATCTTATCGTTGGTGGCGCTGATGATGGCCTGGAAGCCAAGGCTTCTTATCAGGTCGATGCAGCTGGCCACCTTCTCCGCATCCATCTTGGAAAAGGCCTCGTCCAGCACCACCAGACGGATGGTAGGCCGTCTGGACGCCCGTGCGGACAGATTGATGCGGTAGGCCTGGGCAAAGCTGGCCAGAAGCGCGATGTAGAGCGGGTTCTGGCCCTCGCCGCCGGAATTCTTCTTAATCATTTTGCTGAGGCCGATGACCAGGCGCTGCTCGTCACCCTCCACGATCTGTTCCATCTCAAAAGACAGGTAGGTCCGGTAATCCGCATATTTCTCCATGTTTTTCCGGGCCTCCTCCAGCTCCGCCGCTGTGGCGTTCTCCGGCGGGATAAAGAGATCCAGAAGCTCGCTGATCATGTGGCCGTATTTATTTTCATGGCTCATGGAAAACAGGTTCATCTGGTGATCCACGGACACGGACAGGGTGGACGGATCGATGTCCAGATCCTCATCCATGAACATATCGTAAAACTCGCCGTCCCGGCCCTTGCTCCGACCGATACGGAACTGGTAACGGTCCTTGCCGAAATCCAGGTTCCGGATAATCCGGTTCAGCTCATCCCTGCGCACATAGGCCTCCCGGATGGCGCTTCGAATCTTGTAGATAAAGTCCTCTTTAAAATGCTCCACCGCAGACTTGGCCTGGGCGTTGGCTTTTTTCTTATAAGCCTCCAGCTCGCCGCACTGAAGCTTCGCCAAAAGCTTCTCGTAATCCCCATTGTCCCCGGCAGACGCGGAGAAATCCCGCTGGGGATGATTTTTCAGGTAGTCGGTCCGAACCTCCACCAGGACGCTCTTCTGCTTCTCGCAGTCCGCGATGCTTCGCTCCATGGCCGCAGCCGTCTCCTCCAGAAGCCGCGCATAACGGGGATTTTTATACTCCTGTATATAGCTCTCGAAGGCTTCCTCATCTTTTTCGGAACCGCGGAGCGCGCGTTCCGCCTCCACCAGCTCCACGTTTCGGCCGGTCAGACCCGCACTGCCGCTCTCCACGGAACGCTCCTTGTCCCAGATCTGATGCTTCACCCGTTCCAGTTCGACCTTCGCGGCAGCCTGCTTCTCCAGGATCTCCGTCCGCTTCGTCTTCAGCTCTTCCACGATACCGGAATTCAGCTCCTCCATCCGGTTCTTCAGCTCCTGAAGCTCCTTCTCCTTCTGCTGTTTTTCCTTCACATCATCCAGCAGGCTCCGGTATTCCTCCGTGGCGTCGGCCAGATATTCATGGGCCAGAATTTCAGATGCCAGATCTTCTGTCTTCTTAAACTGTCCGATTTTGTCAGTGAGCTTCTCAAGCTGAGCGGAAAGCTCCTTCTGCCGCTGCTGCTTACTCTTTTCGCCGATGTAGGCGAATTTCGTGTAATTATCGGGATTCAGGCGGCGCAGCTGATAGTTCTGATACAGGCGGCAGTCCGCGGTCACGCCGATGCGGCATCCGCGAAGCTCCTCGGTATTCTCGCATTTCTGCACATTTCCCAGAAGGAAGTCCACGTAGGCCTTCACATAAGCCTCGCCCGCCTTCACCTCCGAAGCCAGCGCCTCAGGCTTCACATGCTGCTCCTCCTTCATCAAACGCTCCGTATCCACCACGGATACCCGCCAGTATTTCTTCGGATCCAGGGTTTCATAGATGGCCATGGCTTCCTTCACGTACTTCGGCTCCACGATCAGGGCCAGCTTGTTCCAGGCCAGGAAGCCCTCGACGGCGTTGCGCCATTTCTCATCACGAATCTCCAAAAGATCCGCCAGAATCCGCACCTGCACCCGCCTGCCAAGGCTCTCGTACAGCCGACGCTCTATTTCCGCCCGGGCAAAGGTCAGCTCCTTCGGGTAGGACGTCTTGCCGGAACGCAGCTCCGCAAGCTCGCTCTCAATAAGCTTCGCTTCCTTCCGAAGCGTCCGCATCTCAGACGCCGCCTCACGCTGCTCTCCGTCCGCCTCCTCATGTACCTCGGCCAGGGATTTTTTCAGCCGCGTGATCTCCTCCGCCGTAATTCTGCCGGTCCGGAACTTCTCAATGTCGTTCAGGGCCTGATTGGAGACGCTTTCCACATCCTCCCAGGCCTCCAGCTTCACGGCCAGAGCCGTCCATTTCTCCTCGCTGCGGCCCAGACGTGCATAGGCTTCCTCCAGATTGCGCAGCTTCTCTTCCAGCAGCGCGTAGCCTGTATCGGTCAGCTGTATGTTGATCTCATGGTACTGCTGCTCCAGATCGGCTGCCAGCGCCTCATTTTCCTGTTCTTTTTCCTTCAGAAGCGCCAGATCTGACTGCCAGAGTCCCAGCTGCTCCTGGGTTTTGCGAATTTCTTCCCGAAGCTGCAGCACCTTAAGCTTCTCCTGCCGGTAATGAAGCCCTGCCAGCTCCTCCTGAGCGCCGGAAAAGGCCTGATACTGCTCCCCGATCCGGTTCAGCTCCTCAATCTCCCGCATGGCAGCCTCGATTTTCCGGCACATGCGGCCATAGAGCTGCACGCTCTCCTGCATATCTTCAATGTGGATGTCCTGCTCCATGCAGATATATTCTTTTACAAAATCTTCCAGCCTTATGTTCATACGGAAGGGAATGGCCCGCTTGAACAGCCGCGGAAATTTCTCCATATCCAAGCCGCCCAGATAGACGTCGTAGAGATTCCGGCGGAAACGCTCGTTGTTGGAGGTGTAAAAATATTCCTCTCGGGTGAAATACTTTTGCAGATATTCCCGCACCTCACCGGTGGTCATGGTCCGCTCCCGGGTCCGGTAGTCTCCCGAAATCATGCCGCCCTTATGCCAGAAAAACAGACGACCGATTTCGTTTGTAGAAGTGTCCACGTCGAATACCACGCCGATACACTCCTTCTCCTTTGTGGCGCTCTGCTCCATTTCCAGTACGATGGTGGATGAAAAGTTCTTATTTCTCCGATAGGAAATCTGGTTATTCTCCCCGATGTTGATCATACCCCGAAGGTACTCGATCAGGCTTCGGTCGGAATCGTCCGCCGCCGCCTTGTTGAAGAAGCCGCGGCCATCAGTGTTGGCATACAGAACGATCTGCATGGCGTCAATCACCGTGGACTTGCCGCTGCCGGAATGACCGGTGAAAAAGTTGATGCTCTCGTTGAGGCTTAAGACCTTCCGGTCAATATAATGCCAGTTATTGAGCCCTATCTTGGTAAATATTTTATAAGCCTGTGTCTGCTGCTCCATCTTCCGACTCCTCTTCCGTTTCCTCAAATGTCTTTACCAGCTCGCCCGCGTCCTCCCGAAGAAGCGCCAGATTGACGCTTGGGTAAATCAGGATTCTGCAGGCCTCGCCCATCTCCTCCAGGCCGTCCAGCAATTCCACCATCTGGTATTTTTTCAGTGCCGCAAAGGCCCGCTTCTGCTCGGTAATCGAAGGCAGACCCCGCACCAGACGGAATTCGCCGAGCTTTCCGTTCAGCTCGCCCACGGTCGTGAAGGCCTGGGTGCTGTTGGATACCGCCGCCATCTTTTCATCGTAAATCAGCTTCAGAAGCAAAAGATACAGGGTCGTCAGCTTCGTCAGACGCTCGCCCGCGCCCTCCGCGCCCCGGATATAAATGATGCCCAGCTCGTAATTCTGTCGGATGGTAATACCGGCCACGGCAAAGTATTCGGTCAGAAATTCCAGATGGTCGGCGCAGAATTCATATTCCCGATCCGAGGCCATCCGGCCGCTTTTTTTATCATATTTCCGTTCCAGCAGGAAGGTCTGGGATAAGAGTTTCCGAATCACTGCCTGCACGGTTTCCTGTTCTATAGTGTTCCATTCCTGGTATTGTTCTAACATATGGTTTTCCTAATCCTCTTTTTCTGTATCGGTTTTTTCCTGTCTCGGAAAAAAAGCCATTTTGGGATATCGATACGTCCCGTTTTCCAGCTGTTCCTCCTGCACGACTACCCGATAAGGGCTGCTGCGCCGCACAGAAAGGTCGTAGGCCAGAATCAGCTTCTCGAAATCCTCGTCGTTCTGAAGCGTAATCCGGTCGGTCTCCAGTACGCCATCCTCCATATGGGAGCCGATGAAATCCTCGATCTCCTTCCTCGTAAAGCGATGGCGAATCTGATTCATCCGCAGAATATCCTCCCGGGACATTTCCTTTGGCTTCTCCTCCCCGGTCAGTTCATCCTCAAAGCGTCTGCGCCGCCGCTGCCGGTACAGGGGCTGCTCGTTTAGCACGGAAAATCCGGTGAGCTGCATACGCTCTGCCACCTGCGCCAGCTTCTCCGCCTGCTCCTCCGGCTCCCGGTCGGCGCCCAGATGGTTCAGAAGCTGCACCAGCAGGCCGTGACGCTCAGTCTCATCGCTTAAAAGGTAATTCAGACGGCTGACTGTGGCCCGGATGTATTTGCTGTGCTCCCGGTCCATATTGGCGATGCGATGCTCGATATCGTCGAAGCCGCGCTCGATCTGATCCACCAGATCCAGCATTTCCGCCTCCTGCTCCGGGGCGATCTCCGGCTCCTCCCTCATACTTCGCAGGCATCTCTTGATATCCATCTTGTAAATGTAGAAATTGTCGCTGGTCTTTAAGATGTGGTATTTCTGCTGGACAGCGGTCTCTACGAAGCCGTCCAGATGCTCCTTCAACAGATTTTTATAATTCTTCTGCTCCAGCAGACGCTCGAAAAATTTGTCCATGTTGTGCAGCATATCCTGCAGAGCCTTGTTCAGCTTCTTCGTGTTGACCAGGGCCGTTTTCAGCATGGACAGATTTTTACGCCGGTCATTTTTAAAGGAAAAGAGCGTGGCGTACACATTCTGGATGTAAACCTGCGTCTCCTCCATCTGCTCATTGACCAGACGGTCGAAGGCGTCAATCATAATCGCCGCGTAATCGGGGATTACGATATTGACCGTCATCGCGGCGTAATCCTCCACCCGGCGCAGCCATTTGTGGCGCAGGAGCCAGCCAAGGATACGGCCCGGAAGGGCGCTGTGCTCCTCCTCGTCGGTCTCGTCCTCCTCCCGCTCAAAGCTCCAGGCGGATTCCCGGCACATGTCCGTCAGAATCTGCACACAGGCCTCCCTGCTCAGGAAATAATTGTTATACTGATATTCGTCATTGATGGCCAGCAGGGCCTCGATGTACACGTCCCGGTTACCCGAGCGGAACAGACTCCAGAATTCTGCCGGTATCTCATATAAAAACTGCACTTCGTTCTCCTTTTATGGTCGGTTTTAATTGTTATTGTGAACGCAGTGAACAATAACTCGTAATCTGATCCGCGATCATTTCCGCAGGCTCCCGCTTTCCGTTTTTCTCCCACTGAATAAACACATTCAGCAATGCCCCGCCATAGAAATAGAGTTCGTAGACCGGGATTTTGTAATGGGGCATGATACGCTTCATCATGTAATCGTTCATGGCATCCTGGATGATGTAGAGAAGCTTCGCGTCCACCAGCTTCAGGATGAATATCGAGTACCGGTCGAAATATTTGAGTGCGTGGATAATGCTGCTCCGGTCATGGAAGCGTCCCACCTGCTCCTCCCTGCATTCGCGGATATAGCCCGCCACGATCTCGTGAAAGAAATCCGTCAGCGCGTCCTCCTTCGTCTCATAATAATGATAAAAGGTCACCCGGGACACACCAGCCCGCTTTACGATGTCCGACACCTTGATTTTCTCATATTCCTTCTTGTCCATCAGGGCGAAAACCGCCTCGCCGATGCACATGCGGGTGAAACGGGTTCTTTTATTGTGATTTTGGGAAAATAAATTCAAAATAAGTTCTCCTTACGGATATTTTATAACGAAAATAACACCTGTACGGCAGAGTATTTCTGCACATACAGATGTTATTATAGCACAGTTTTCACTGTTCGAAAAGCCATCAGTTACACCAGGTCGTCTATGACCTCCTGCACCGTCTCCATTCGTTCCGCCTTCCAGGCGTCTGCCCCGCAGAACAAAAGCCCGTTCTCCACATCGCCCTTCACGGCCTGAATCAGCGCTTCGGTAATACAGTAGGGAATTTCCGCCGGCTTACAGCCCTTGATGCAACCACGGCAGCGCTTTGGCGGAAGCTTTTCCCCGCCCATAACACGCTCGGCAAAGGAATTGCGGATGGCCCGGCCCGGCATGCCTACCGGACTTTTTACAAGCATCACATCCTCTTTCCGTGCTTTGATATAAGCCTGCTTATAACGCTCATCCGCGTCACATTCCTCCGTGGTCACAAAACGGCTTGCCACCTGAATAGCGTCCACGCCCAGAGCAAACGCCTCGTCCGCTTTCTCCCGACTGCTGATGCCGCCGCCCAGCACCACCGGAATTTTTCCGGAAAATTTTTCCTCGTATTCCTGCACCTTCGCGATGATTCTTTTCACTTCTTCCCGGTAAGTCACTGCGTCAAAGAAAGAAAGCTGCTCCCCGGTAAACCCCAGGTGTCCTCCGGCCTTTGGCCCCTCGATGACCAGAAAATCCGGCACCCGGTTCCATTTTTTTGCCCAGTACTTCAGAATCACGGCAGCAGACTTCTCCGTGGAGACAATAGGCGCCAGCTTCACATCGCTTCCGGCTGCATAGCCGGGTAAATCCACGGGAAGCCCCGCGCCGGATACGATAAAATCCGCTCCTCCCTTCACAGCCTGCCTTACATAATCTGCGTAGTGCTGCATGGCCACCATAATATTAAAGCCTACCACGCCACCCTTTGCAATTCTCCGGGCTTTATTCAATTCCTTATCCATGGCCCGCAGATTGGCTTCCAACGTGCGGGTGTCAAAATCCGGTTCCCGAAAACCGATCTGGGCTGCCGAGATGGCTCCCGCGCCGCCTGCCGCCGCCACTGCGCCCGCCAGGCCGCCGAGACTCACCCCGACGCCCATGCCGCCCTGAAAAATGGGTCTTCGAAGCGTCAAATCTCCGATTTTTAATTCTTTCTGCTTCATATCCTCTCTCTGCAACGTTTCATCCACGTTTTTACTCTTTCTCAGTGGTTCCTATCTGACGGAATCGGTGATAGCGCTGTTCTGCCAGCTCCCGGCCACTCATTTCTCCATATTTATTCAGGAACTCTTCGACTGCTCTCTCAAGAGACGCAGTCACCTGGTACAGATTTTCCTCTGTAAAATGCTCCGGCTCCGGAAATACACGCTCCACCATGCCTGAAGCCTTTAGCTCCGCCGCCGTGAGGCGCATACATTCTGCCGCGTGCTTTGCCCTCTTGCTGTCCTTCCAGAGAATGCTGGCAAAGCCCTCCGGCGAAAGTATGGAATATACAGAATTTTCCAGCATCCACACTTCATTTCCCACTGCCAGGGCCAGCGCGCCGCCGCTGCCGCCCTCTCCGATGATGACGCTAAGAACCGGCACCTTCAGAGCGGACATTTCGTAGATATTGCGGGCGATGGCCTCTCCCTGGCCACGTTCCTCCGCCTCCACACCGCAGGCCGCGCCCGGGGTGTCCACGAAGCAGATCACGGGACGTCCGAATTTCTCCGCCTGATGCATCAGACGCAGAGCCTTGCGGTAGCCGTCCGGGGAACACATGCCAAAGTTCTGATCCTTTTCCTGAGAAATGACTGTGACCGGGCGGCCCAGGAAGGTGGCGATACCGCCAAGGACCGCGGGGTCGTCCGCAAAAAGGCGGTCGCCGTGAAGCTCATAGAAATCCTCAAACAGGGCTGCGATATAGGCGTGACCGCGGGGCCGCTTTTTATCTCGGGAGAGCTGGACGCGCTCCCAGGCTGTTTTATCTGAACCGGTCCTTTGCAGCTGTCTGCCAACTGCTTTCTGTGGCTGCTGCGCTTCTGCTATCGCCCTGCCCTTACCCGGCGTCCGATGCATCCGCAGAATATCGCTCAGGGTCTGTTTCAGCTCGCCCCGTTCTACGATCCGGTCGATAAAGCCATGCTCCAGCAGAAACTCTGCCCGTTGAAAGCCCTTCGGCAGCTTCTGCCCGGTAGTCTGCTCGATAACCCTGGGGCCTGCGAATCCGATCAGCGCGCCCGGCTCTGCCAGAATGATATCGCCCTCCATAGCGAAGCTGGCAGTGACGCCGCCGGTGGTCGGATCAGTCAGCACCGTGATATAGAGTAAGCCTGCGTCGGAATGGCGTTTGAGCGCTGCGCTGGTCTTGGCCATCTGCATCAGGGAAAAGATGCCCTCCTGCATTCTGGCCCCGCCGGAACAGGTAAAGAGAATCAGCGGCAGGCGTTCCCTTGTGGCCCGTTCAGCTGCCCGGGTGATTTTCTCTCCCACAGCCTCGCCCATGCTGGCCATAAGGAAGCGTCCGTCCATGACGCCAAGCACCGTCTCCTGTCCGCCGACGCGGCATTTCCCGGTAACAACAGCCTCCCGAAGACCTGTCTTCAGACGGGTGGCTGCCAGTTTTTCCTCATAACCCGGGTAATCCAGCGGATTTCCGCCTGTCAAATCCTGATCCCACTCCTCAAAGCTTCCCTCGTCGGCCACCCGGCGGACGCGCTCCCGGGCATGGACGCGGAAATATCCCTTACATCTGGGACATATATAATAATTTTTCTTCACATCCTCGGTCACGATAGCGCCGCCGCACATATTACATTTGGACAGAAGTCCTTCGGGGACCTCGGGACGGCGGGTGCTGCCTCCGAGGATTCTTTTATTCGTTTTCTTAAATACATGATCCAGATTCATATGTCTATCCTCTATCTTCATCCAATTCCGGCTGCAATATTTGATATCCGGTCCGACAATTTCAGATTACCTGCTGTCTGTCATTGATAAACTCAATATCCACATTACCCTTCCGAAAATCTTCATCCTCCAGAATTCCATACTGGTAATTCACATTTGTGTCTACGCCCTCGATAATCACCTCACCCAGAGCGCTCTCCATCTTCCGGATAGCTTCGCTTCTGGTTCTGGCCCAGACACTGATTTTCGCAATCATGGAATCGTAGTAAGGCGGTATCGTATACCCGCTGTAAATAGCGGAGTCAATACGAATGCCCTTGCCGCCCGGCAGATGAAGTCCTGTCACCGTACCCGGACAGGGCCGGAAATTCTCCTCCGGCTTCTCCGCGTTGATGCGGACCTCGATGGCGTGGCCACGGATCTGAACCTGTTCCTGGGTGATCCCAAGCTTCTTTCCGGATGCAATGCGGATCTGCTCCTTGATCAGGTCAATGCCCGTAATCCATTCCGTTACCGGATGCTCCACCTGAATTCTGGTATTCATTTCCATGAAATAGTAGTTTCCATTCTTTTCCAGCAGAAATTCAATGGTTCCGGCGTTCACATAGCCTGCCGCCTTTGCCGCGCGCACTGCCGTCTCACCCATTTCCCGGCGTTGTTCCTCTGAAAGAGCCGGGCTTGGCGCTTCCTCAATCATCTTCTGGTGGTTTCGCTGGATGGAGCAGTCCCGTTCTCCCAGGTGAATCACATTGCCGAAGCTGTCGGCCAGAATCTGAAATTCGATGTGTCTCGGATGGGTGATAAAATGCTCAATGTACATGGAATCGTCGCCGAAGGCCTGCTTTGCCTCAGCCTGCGCCAGGCGGAAATTCTGCTCAAATTCATCGGCGTTCTCCGCCACGCGCATACCCTTTCCGCCGCCTCCCAGAGCCGCCTTGATCATGACCGGATAACCGATGCGTCCCGCTTCCTCCGCGCCCTTTTTCGGATCGTAAACGGCCTCCTTGGTACCGGGAATTACCGGCACGCCTGCAGCCACCATGGTATTGCGGGCCTCCTGCTTATTGCCCAGCTTCGCAATAACGTCTGAACCGGGACCGATAAAAATGATGCCGCATTTCTCGCAAAGCTCCGCGAACTTACTGTTCTCCGACAGCAGCCCGAAGCCCGGATGAATGGCGTCTGCGCCGGAAATAATCGTGGCGCTGATTATTTTCTCCATGGAGAGATAGCTGTCGCCTAAGGCCGCCGGACCGATGCAGACTGCCTCGTCCGCCAGCTTGGCGTGCAGGGCTTCCCGGTCGGCCTCGGAATAGACCGCCACCGTCTCGATTCCCATTTCCCTGCAGGCCCGGATGATGCGCACCGCGATTTCGCCGCGGTTGGCTACCAGAACTTTTCTAATCATAAAAAACTCCTATTTACCCAATCATAAAGGTCAGCTCCGCGCGCACGACTACCCTTCCGTCCACACTGGCAATGGCCTCGCCCACGCCCACCGGCCCTTTCCGTTTGATAATTCTTGTCTCCAGCCGCAGCTTGTCGCCGGGCACTACCTTCCCTTTGAATTTACATTTATCAATGGCCCCAAAGTACGCGGTCTTTCCCCGGTTTTCCGGCAGGGACAAAATCGCCACCGCGCCCACCTGGGCCAGGGCCTCCACGGTCAGTACGCCCGGCATCACCGGCTCCTGGGGAAAATGTCCTGCAAAGAACTCCTCCCGGTAGCTGACGCATTTATAACCAACGGCAAACTCTCCGGGCTCGTAATCCTCGATGTAATCCACCAGCAGAAATGGGTGGCGGTGGGGAATGATTTCCTTTATCTGATTGATATCCAGATGCTTCATACTACACCTCCTCAATCACAAACAGCGGCTGGCCGTACTCCACGGCCTCTGCGTTTTCTACGCAGACCTCCCGGACGACACCGTCACAGTCGCTGGTAATCTCGTTCATCAGCTTCATGGCTTCCACGATGCCCACAACCTGACCCTTTTTTACCGAATCTCCCGCCTTTACGAAGGGCTCCGCGTCCTCGGACGGGGCGGTATAGAATACGCCCACCAGAGGGGAGGTAATCGTTTTGCCGGGCTTCTGTGTGTCGGGTACCCGGCTCACAGTATCTAGCTCTGCCGCTGTTCCTGCTGCGCGGACAGCTGAACCTTCCGTTGTCAGACCCACCTTTGCGCCTGTTAAAAGCTGCTCTGCGCTTAAGGCTGAGGACCCGTTGACCCGGATCTTCTGCTTCTTCTTTTCCAGCTTTATCTTCGTCCCGTTCTGCTCGTAGACAAAGCTGTCCAGACTGGAGGCGGAAACACTGTCAATTAGCTTTAAGATATTTTCAAATTCCATATTCCATATCCTCCTACGCTTCATACTTCTTCAGAAGCAGGCTGGCGTTGTGTCCGCCAAAGCCCAGGGAATTGGTAAGCGCGTAGCGTACCTCTTTTTCCACCGGCGCGCCGATGGCGTAATTCAGGTCGCACTCCTCATCCGTTTCCCGGGTTCCCACCGTCTGGTGAATATAATTTTCCTCCACCGCTTTTGCGCAGACTACAAACTCCACGCCGCCTGCCGCGCCCAGCAGATGACCAATCATGGACTTGGTGGAATTGATGACCACGTCCTTTGCCGCTTCACCGAAGGCTGCCTTGATGGCCCGGGTCTCGTAAAGGTCATTGTGATGAGTAGCCGTTCCGTGGGCGTTGATATAATCCACCTCTGACGGCCGGACGCCGCCCTCTTTTATGGCCAGCTCCATGGCTTTGGCCGCGCCGCTTCCGTCCTCACTGGGGGATGTGATGTGGAAGGCGTCTCCGGTGGCCCCATAGCCCACCAGCTCCGCATAGATCCGCGCGCCCCGCGCAAGTGCATGATGAAGCTCCTCCAGTACCACCACGCCTGCGCCCTCGCCCAGTACAAAACCGCTCCGGTCTTTGTCAAAGGGAATGGACGCCCGGGCCGGGTCTGTCTCTTCTGTCAGAGCCGTCAGCGCCTGGAAGCCTGCCACGCCGGTGGGGCAGATACAGCTCTCCGCACCGCCTGCCAGCATGATATCCGCGTCATCGTACTGGATAGCCCGGAACGCGTCGCCGATGCAGTGGGTTCCGGACGCGCAGGCTGTCACCACATTGGTGCATTTTCCGCGCAGTCCCAGCTGGATGGAGATATTGCCTGCTGCCATATTGGAAATCATTTTCGGCACCATCAGGGGCGCTACCCGCTTTACATTCCCCTTCAGGATTTTTGCGTACTCGCTCTCCACTGTCTCCAGGGAGCCGATGCCTGAGCCTACGATGACGCCTGCCCGGAAGGGATCCTCCTCTTCCAGATGCAGATCCGCGTCTGCAAAGGCCTCTTTGGCCGCTGCCACCGCATACTGGGAAAAACGTTCCATGCGCTTTGCTGCCTTGGGATCCATACGCTCCGCCGCATCGAAATTCCTGACCTCCGCCGCCAGCTTTACCTTAAAGCTTTCTGTATCAAAACGGGTAATCTCACCGATTCCTACTCGACCCTCCCGGATTCCCTGCCAGAATTCCGGTACGGTATTGCCGATGGGGGTCACTGCGCCCAGTCCCGTTACAACCACTCGTCTTTTCATTTATTTCTAAGCTCCTCTAATTCGCCTGTGTTACATTACCATGCCACCGTCTACGTTCAGTACCTGTCCGGTGATATATGCCGCGTCGTCGGAAGCCAGGAAGGCCGCCGCTTTCGCCACATGCTCCGGTTTTCCAAAATGTCCCAGCGGAATCTGGGCACTCATCTGCTCTCTGATTTTCTCACTGAGCTTGCCCGTCATGTCTGTCTCGATAAAGCCCGGCGCAATGGCGTTGACCGTAATGCCGCGGGCTGCCAGCTCCTTCGCCGCCGTCTTTGTCATGCCGATGACGCCTGCTTTGGAAGCCGCGTAGTTGGTCTGACCTGCATTTCCGACGATGCCGACTACCGAGGCCAGATTGATGATGCGGCCCGCCCGCTGCTTCAGCATCTGCCGGGACACAAAACGCATGGTATGAAAGGTTCCCTTCAGGTTCGTGTCCAGGACTGCGTCGAATTCCGCCTCGGACATTTTCATCAACAGATTATCCCGGGTAATGCCCGCGTTGTTGACCAGAATGTCGATCCGCTTGTATTGTTCCAGTACGCCGTTTACCATCTGTTCACAGGCTGCGTAATCAGCCACATTGCATTGCCAGGCTGCCGCTTTGCCGCCTGCCGCCTCGATGGCCTGCACCGTTTCGGCTGCCGCCGCTTCGGAGCCGTTGTAATTGACGATGACAAAGGCCCCCTTTGCCGCCAGCTCTATGGCGATAGCCCGGCCAATGCCCCGGGACGCGCCTGTTACCAGGGTGATTTTTCCGTCTAAACTCATTCTTTTATCTCTTTCCTATCCTAGCTTTCCTTTTTCGAAAACTGCCTTCTTTAAAATCTGCTTTTTCCTGTTTTTACTGTACCAGACTCTCCATATCTTCCCATGCTGCCACATGATAAACCTTCACGCCCGGGTTGATTTTCTTCAGAAATCCGGCAAGCGTCCGACCCGGCCCGATTTCCACAAAGGTATCCGCGCCGTCCGCGATCATGGCCTCCACGCTCTGCTGCCAGCGCACCGGAGAGGATACGCCCTTCGCCAGATGCGGAGCGATTTCCGCTTTATCCGTAACCTTTGCCGCCGTCACATTGGCGTAGTAAGGTACGTCTAACTCATGGAATTCTACTTTGGCAAGCTCCTCTGACAGCTTCTCTCCCGCGCTTTCCAGGAGTGGGGAATGGAACGGTCCGCTGACCTTCAAGGGAACCACACGTCTGGCCCCTGCAGCCTTCAGCTTTTCCGCTGCCGTCTCTACCGCCGCCGTTCTTCCGGTAATCACAAGCTGACCCGGACAGTTATAATTGGCAATGGTCACGCCATCGACGCCGGAAAGCACCGTCTCGATCACTGCCGTCTCCATTCCAAGCACCGCGCACATGGCTCCCTCACCTGCCGGGATCGTATTCTGCATGAGCAATCCCCGCTTCCGCACCAGACGGATGGCGTCCGGTGGACTCATGCCGCCTGCCGCCGCGATGGCCGCGTACTCGCCAAGGCTTAAGCCCGCCGTCATATCCGGTCTGAAGCCACGCTTTCGAAGCTCAGCAGCCATGGCCAGACAGGCCGTCACCAGACAGGGCTGGGTGTATTCCGTCAGGTGGATCTGCTCATTTTCCTCAAAGCAGGTATCCTTAAGGTTGAAATCCAATGCCGCGTCCGCCTCGTCAAAAAGCTGCCGCGCCAGGGTACTATTTTCGTAAAAATCCTTTGCCATGCCCACCTTCTGGGCTCCCTGTCCCGGGAACATCCACACGGTTTTACTCATACTTTGCCGCTCCCTTTAAGACCTTTTCCGTCTCTGCCATAACGTTTTCCACGACTTCCTTACAGGGAAGCTCATCCTTCACCAGTCCTGCTATCTGGCCTGACATAACACTGCCGTTTTTCACATCACCCTCCACGACAGCCTTTCGAAGACCGCCCAGGGTCAGATATTCCAATTCCTCTGCTGTGGCTCCCGCCGCTTCCATTTCCAGATACTTCTTTGTCATTTCATTGCGAAGCGCCCGGACCGGATGACCGGTGGTCCGGCCTGTAACGCGGGTGTCGATATCCCGGGCTTTCAGCACCTTCTCCTTATAATTCGGATGCACCTGGCACTCGGTGGTGGCCACAAATCGGGTGCCCATCTGCACGCCCTCCGCACCCAGCATCAGGACCGCCGCCACGCCTCTGCCGTCGGCGATGCCGCCTGCGGCGATAACCGGAATCTCTACCGCGTCCACCACCTGGGGCACCAGCGCCATGGTGGTACTCTCGCCCACATGCCCGCCGGACTCGCAGCCCTCGGCCACTACCGCGTCTGCGCCGCAGCGCTCCATGCGCTTTGCCAGGGCCACGGAGGCAACCACCGGAATTACCCTGATGCCTTTGGATTTCCACAGATCCATGTATTTTTCCGGGTTGCCCGCACCGGTGGTGACTACAGCCACGCCCTCCTCGGCAATGACCTGCGCCACCTGGTCCGCGTAGGGACTCATCAGCATCACATTGACGCCAAAGGGCTTATCCGTACACTTCTTTGTCTCCCGAATCTGCTCCCGCACCCATTCCGCCGGAGCGTTGGCCGCGCCGATAATGCCAAGGCCGCCGGCTTCCGATACGGCTGCCGCCAGATGATACTCGGCCACCCAGGCCATGCCGCCCTGGATAATCGGATACCGGATTCCCAGTAAATCTGTAATTCTTGTCTGCATATGTTCTGCCTTTCCTTTGTTTTCCGCCGCATGCCACATCCGTTTTTCCGGGCTGCTTCACGAAACGAACTTTTATTTATGATTCTCAATATAAGTGATGACGTCCTGTACTGTCTCCAGCTGTTCCAGATCCTCAGACGGGATTTCCATATCGAACTCTTCCTCCAGCGCCATAACCATCTCAAACAGGTCCAAGGAATCGGCCTTTAAATCCTCTTTGAAGGACGCTTCCAGCGTTACGCACTCTTCCTCTACATTCAGGTTCTCTGCTACAATTTTCTTAATCTGCTCAAACATTTTCATTTTCTCCTTTTGTTTTAAAAATTTGTTTTTTAATCCCGGTTCCACTCCGTCACCGCCGCTCCCCAGATCAGTCCGCCGCCGAACCCTGCCAGCACGATTTTCTGTCCCTTTTTCAGCTGTCCGCTCCGGTTCAGCTCATCCAGCAGGATGGGGATGGAAGCGGATGAGGTGTTGCCGTAATGCTGCAGGTTCATGGGGAACTTTTCACCCGGTTCCTCCAGGCGTCTTGCCACGGCCTCCACGATGCGGCGGTTGGCCTGGTGCAGTATATACCGGGAAATGGCTTCTTTGTGAATACCATTTTTTTCCAGCACTTCCTCGATAACCTGCGGAACCCTCCGGACCGCGAATTTGAACACGGCCTGCCCATCCATTTCCATAAAATAGCTGCCTGCCGGTCCGCTGTTTCTTTCGCCCGCCGAACGAAACGGGCTGCTGCCATACCTGCCTTGCAGTGTCAATGCTTCGCCTGACGCGCCGTCAGCGTAAGTCGCCGGAAGAAAAGGGGTTCCCGCCTCCGCGCTCACCGCCACGGCTCCCGCCCCGTCTCCAAAGAGGATGCAGGTGCTCCGATCCTGCCAGTCTGTCAGCTTGGACAGGCACTCGCTTCCGATGATCAGGGCCTTTTTTACAAAGCCCGCCGCCATGTAAGCATTTACAGTATTCCATGCCACCACAAAGCCGCTGCAGGCTGCGCTCAGGTCAAAGCACTGGGCTTTTTTTGCCCCGATGGCTGCCTGCACCTCGCAGGCCGTACAGGGCATGACGCGGGTCGGCGAGATGGTAGATACCAGAATCATATCCAGCTCCTCCGCATCCATTCCGGCGTTCTGAAGCGCCCGCCGGGCCGCCTCTGCTGCCAGGTCCACGCAGGTCTCCTCTGTTGCGATATGCCGTTCCTCAATTCCGGTCCGTTCCCGAATCCACCCGTCGCTGGTCTCCACCAGCCCGGCGATATCATCGTTGGTCACGACCTTCCCCGGCACACAGGAGCCGGTGCCTTTGATAACTCCAATCATGGCGTCTTTCGTTCCTTTTGCTTTCTGTTTTTAGTGTCTTGTAATTCAACAAAGGGGATTGTAGCAGATGGGATGGGGGTGTGGACTTTACAAAAATGGGGAAAGTGTAAGAATAAGGACGATAGACGGACGAAAACGACGTGGGGTCTGGGCGGGAAATTTTCCACGCTCGCCCAGACGCCACGCCGTTTTCTGTTCGTTGATATATTTTTATGTTTTTTAGTCCCTTCGGATAATCCTCAGATGCACCACCATCTTCCCCTTCAGCTCGCTCTTCAGTACCGGGCCGAAGATGCGGGAGTCCATGGACTGGATGCGGTTGTCGCCGAGGACGAAGTACCGGTCGGCGGTCAGGGTGCAGGGATAGGTCAGGTTATTACCCTCGGGGGCGCTTTCACCGTTGGCGTAGGGCTCGTCCTGGGGCTCGCCGTTTATGAGGAGCCGGCCATCCTTAAAGTCTACTTCGTCGCCGGGCAGGCCGACGATACGTTTTACGTATTGTTCACCGGAAGGCAGACGCACAGAGACGATGTCGCCGCGATGGTATTCCGGGACGATGCGGAGATAGAGAGCCAGCTCGCCATCGTCCAGGGTGGGATACATGGAGTCGCCCTTCACGAAAAAGACCCCCACAACCAGCTGAAAGAGGAGTACAATCAGCAAAAGCAGCGCCAGAAACTCTTTGAACTGCCGGAACCAGCTGCGCTTTTTACCGTCATATCTTCCTAAAATTCTCTTCTTCACGCCTCTTTCTCTCTCTTTCTGTTCAGGACTGCAGCCAACAGATGCAGAATTACACCCAGCCCCATCAGACTGGCTGCCGCAAGCTTCCCGGTGCTGCTGGTAAAGGTCTGCGCCATGGAGCCCACCCTCGGGATCGATTTTACGACCCGTCCAATGAAATAATAATAGGGAATCGGACTCATATCATTTTCCTCGTTGGCGTCGCCCTTGGTGATAAACTCGCCCATAACCGTGCTGTTGGTCACCACCCGATGGGTAATCACAGCACTTCCGCCCTGTACGCTGTAAAACGCGATGACGTCCCCCTCCTGCACCTCTGTGGGATCCATATTTTCCACATACACCAGACTGCCTGTAGGGATCGCCGGTTCCATGCTGCCGCTGACTACCGTATAGAGCTCATAACCCAGCATCCGGGGTATGGTCAGGGGCACGCAGGCCGCGATCAGCGCCACCAGAGCCAGGGTTCCCAGCGTACTGCAGATGACCGCCAGCGGATTTCTGCCTTTTTTCTTATTCTTACTCACGGCTTTTGCTTCCTTTCCGAATGCATACTTTATACCGGCAGGATCTGCCGGTGGCAGCTCCTTACGGATACTTCGTAACAGAAACGGGGATAGGGCCCGTCTCCGAATCCTATCCTCGTCTTCTTCTCATTCTTTCCTGCTTTTTATTCCTCAGATTTCATCCGCTTCCGAATCCATACTGCAAGTACCAGTAACGCCGCCAGAGCGCCCACGCCGATGACCACTGCCGCCGCAAACGGGAATGCCTTCGCGCCATTGCCGTCCAGGTCAATATTCGCTGCCGGCGCCTGATTTTCATCCAGGTCTACCAGGTTGTCGGGGGTGGTTACCTCCACGTTATCGTCGTTATCGTCGTTATCGTCGTTGTCGCCTTCGCCCGCAGCGCCGCCGTTCGCGTCCGCGCCTGCCGCTGCTCCGCCGCCTGCGCCGTTACCGCCTGCGTTCGCGCCTCCGCCATTGACCCTAGTCACGCCCGGCACAACCACCGTCACCACATTGGTGGTGTCAGAGCCCGGAATCGTAATGATTCCGGCCTCGCCCCGTGTATACACGAAGGTAAATACGTTCTCCGCCTCATTGGCGCTCAGAGTCTTGGTCAGAGCCAGCGCCTGCGGTACATAATTCTCAATATACCTGTAAGCCACGATGGGCTTGTCGCCCACATTTCCATAGAACGTGCTGTCCGCAGCCAACTGTCTGCCGGAAGCGTCCTGATACTTCACGGTATAGGCCACCAGATTGCCCTTGATACCGTATGCCACCACATAATCTGCGTCGCCTTCCACACGGAACGCTGTGGCATTGACCGTATTGTTGTCGCGGCCGCTCAGACGCACGCCCTTCACATAATAGCGATCATCCGTCACCTGAATCGTGCTCAGGTCAAAGGATACCTGCGCCCCATACTGCAAATCAGAAATGGTTACGCTGTCCTGACCGCCGATGGTTCCCTGATTGCCCGCATGGAGCGTCACCTGATAGGAATATCCCTTCGGAGCCTCCGCCGCGTCCGCAGTCAGAATCGACAGACTCAGTAAGAAGGTGATTGCCGCTGCCGCTGCTGCCAGTTTTTTGAATGCTTTCATTCGGCTCACTCTCCTTTCTGTCCGTTCTTACGTCTTTTGGATGATTTTACTCCGATAAACAGGAGCACCAGTCCACTGGTCAGTCCCAGCAGACAAAACAGCAGGATGTGGGCCGTATCGCCGGTCTGTACCCGGTTCGTAATCATCCTTGTCTCGGTATGTACCTTACCCGGCGTGTGCTTTACCACGCTTGCAGTGACCTTTTCCACCGCAAATGTCATCTGAAGCTTCGCCAGGGTCTTCTGGTAATCGTTATTCTGGGTTTCGCCCTCGACCGTTACCTTCAGAGTCACTGTGCCGGATTTACCGGACTCCAGTCTGTCCAGGTAAAAATAATCGTTCAGGGTGTCCGTGGCCTGATGGAGTCCCTCCAGCTTTCCTGTGGTGCTCTCGCCGCCCACATTTTCGCTGTTGTAAATCTCAATCTCCTGACCCTTCGGACCCTTGTAAGCCAGGCGGTAGGAGTAAGCGCCGCCCTGGGCCACATCCGCCGCGTCCTCCAGGGACTGGATGGCCTCGTTGGTCATATACCAGTCGGTAGAACCGGTATCGGAATTCTTAATCTCTACTTTCAGGGTAATGCTGTCGCCGGGCTGCACATTGCCGGCTTCGTCCGCCAGGGTGCCGGAATCAAAATTGCTGACAATCTTTTTCCCGTTAAATTCGGCCCGCCAGCCGTCCTGACCCTTCAGCTCTTCCGCATGGGCTGTAAGACTTCCGCCCGCCAGCATCACCAGTGCCATCGCAAGGCACAATACTTTTTTCTTCATCTTCTTGTACCCCCTCTTAATTTCCTGACACATTGGTAATCACATCGGAGATATCCACGCCCCAGGCACTCTTCACCGCGTCGGCTGCGTTATGAGTCTGCACCGCCTCAGCGGAAATGCCTACCCGGAAGGAATATCCGTCATAATCATAGGTATATGTATAGGTCGTCGCATTGCCGCTCTGTTCAACGGATTCGGTCATCATATCCCGAATCGCCGGGGCGATGCTCAGATAATCCGCGAAATCCACGGACTCACCAGCCTTCAGCGCTCCGTTCAGGTACCAGATGCTGCGCTCCGCCGTCCTGGCGGAGGTATCCTCTGCCCAGCCATTGGCTTCCGTAACATGCAGGTCTATCAGATTCGGATCCAACGTGGTCACCGGTACCTCATTGCCCTCTTTATCTGTCCAGCTTTTTGTGACAATCACACGCACATAGCTGTCAATGTTGCCGCTGTTGCGTACCTCCAGGTGCTCATCATAATGCTTTCCCGGTACCAGGAGCTCGCCGTCCTTCAGAAGATCCCCCAGCAGCTCTCCCCCGGTCACCATCCACTCGCCGTTCTTATCGTAATTCCGGGCGCCGACGGTCTTGCCATTTTCCAGAAGGGTGATGCCGATACTGGACATCTCCACGCCCGCCACGTAATTCTCGCTGTAGTAGGTCAGCGCTGCCCGCGTGCTTCCCACAGTGCTTCCCAGAAGCAGGAGCGCCGCAGCGCCCAGGAGCAGGGCGGTCTTTTTCGGAAATCTGTTCTTTTTCTTCTTCATCTTGCCCGTCCTCCTTTAATTTCCTGCCGTCTTCTGAAACCGTGCCGATCCGTTGGGGAGCAATGCCCCGTTCTCGTCGTAGCTTTCCGGAGCGCACTCCTGAACTACGATGACATTCAGCTCGGTGTCCTCTGTTACATCCCCCAGGAGTTCCTGCGGAATCTTAATATTCAAGGTTCCCGTCGTCTCGCCCGGCTGAACCAGGTCGCTGTAGTACCAGTAGCCGTCGCCGCCATTGCTCCATTTCCCGGAGCCGCCGTCCGCGAAGGTCAGGGTATAGCTGCTTCCCGCAAATGCGGTTGCCCGGACGTAGCAGGCGTAATCGCCGATATTCCGAATCGATACGATTTTCGTGCCATTTTCCACCCGCTCGTCAATCTCCGTCTTCGTCTGTCCCAGGTTAAAGACTGCTCCGCCGGAGACCTCTGTATAAGTTGTAAAATAAGCGTATGCGCTTCCCACGGATGCGCCGCCCGCCAGCACCAGACCAGCCGCTGCAAGGCAAAGGGCTTTTTTACTCAGTCTTTTCATCCTTAGTTCACCTCCACCTTATCGATGTCATTTCGCCAGTCTACGATTTCTCCGTTCTTATAGAAGGTATTGACTACGCCACTGCCGCCGTTCTGGCGCTTGTCATAAGTATTTGTAAAGCTTACGGAGCTCGGCGTGTAGGGCTCCAGCTCTGCCGGTTTATCGCCGCCCGTTACCTTCCAGTCGCTGTTGGGATTGGCGGTGATGGTCGTCTTCTGAGTGGCGTCTGTGGTCAGCGAGTAGCTGGCGCCGGTATAGACCTCGGTCACCGTCACCTCCGCCCCTGCCGGAAGATCCGTGATGGTCAGGGACCGGCTTCCGGTATCCGTAAAGGAAAGCTTGTATACATTGCTTGTTGTGGTTCCGTCCGGATTCGGTACGGACACCTCATATACGAAATACGCGCCGCCCAGGGATGCATTGTAGCCGATCAGATCCTTGACAATCTCCAGATCCCCAAGACGCTCCTGCCGCTCCGGCTTCAGGCCGACTGCATTGTCGCCGGTCAGATTATAAACCCAGGCGTCGCTGCCTGTGCTGTAGACATAATTATTCGGCACGGAAATCAGATACGGATTAAAGCTGTAGATATAGCTGTCTGTCACCACATCGTCCACCAGCACCAGGTAAAGTCCCAGCTCCATCGGCAACTCCAGCTTTACGCTGTCACTGTCTTTTGCTTTGACTGCCCGGTAATCTTCCGTCATCCCTGCTGCCAGCTCCGCCGCTGTGGCCGCCATTGCGGTCCATTCCTCTGTCTTTGTCTCGCTGTTTACCTTATCCACGCCCAGAGTGGTGTAAGCGTCCTTCGCCTTATACGCGCCGGTCTCGGTGATATCTGCCACCTGATACAGTTTTACGGTCATAGGCAGCTTATACAGCTCCTCGTTATAGTCCGCTCGTTCCTCATCCGGATTCGCAGGCTCCGGGTACACATTCTTCGCCAGCTTGAACTCGATGCTGCCTTTCTGGGACAGATCCACCGGCAACGCCGCGTACGCGCTCGGAAGCTTCAGGCCTGCCAGCGTCAGTGCCAGCGCCAGAATGCACGCTCCTCCCATCTTCACCCTCTTATTCATCATCGCGTTTTCCTCCTTGCTTTTTGTGTCTTCCAAACAGGAATTTCATGATTAATATCACCAGTATGGTCACAGACAGTCCCATTATCAGATAGAGCATGTAATAATTCTGCACTGCCTGAACCATGGTCTCTGCCACTGTATTCTGCACTTCTTCCTCTCCGGTATAAGGTACTCTCGTTCCCCTCACCAGAAGGCGGTGGGAATTGACTCCATAGGGCGTACAGGTAAATAATGTCACCTGATCCGCGTCCGGATCCACCTTCATGGCTTCTGTCAGCGTATCCATATCGTCTTTCTCTACCATGGGAAGAATCTGATCCACTTCATAGGCCAGCACTTCGTCCAGCATATGAATGTAAAATTTATCTCCCGGCTGCAGCTGATCGATGTCTGTAAAAAGCCGCGCGCTGGGCAATCCCCGGTGGGCTGCCAGTACGGAATGACTTCCTTCTCCGCCAATGGGAAGCTTCGTGCCGTTCAGATGGCCGACGCCGGTCTGCAGCACATCTTCACCGGTTCCGTGGTAAATAGCCAGCTTGATGTTGAGCTTCGGGATGGAGAGATACCCCATCACGCCGTCGCCTGCGATATTCAGCACCTTCCAGTATTCCGTATCCTCCAGCTTCGTATCTTCAGCGCCAAATACATCGCCGTAGAGATTATTGTCGGTAAAGGACGCGTTGAAGGCTCTGGCCTTCTCCCATTCCTCTGAGAAATCCTCCGGCGTCATGGGCTCCATGGCCGCCTCGTAGGTACTGATAAGCTTACTCTGCCGATAGGTGTTCCACTGATTGGATATGGTGGGATATGTCAGAACTCCCAGGCCAACCAGAAACAGCAGTCCCACCAGAAGATTCGTGATTTTTCGCTTCATGGTTACTCCTTCGGTGTCGCGGTGTTTTCCATTTTTTTCTTCTGCTTTCTATCCCACAGGAACAGACCTGCGATAAAGGCGGCTGTCACAGCCAGTCCCACGATGACCCAGAGCAGATAATTGGTATGCATGCTGACCTGACCCTTCGTCTCTTCCTTCGCTATGGTCGTCTCCGGATCGTAGGAAACCCGGTGTCCCTGTACCAGAAGCCGATGGGAATTCACGCCGTAGGGGGTACAGGTGAGCAGTGTCACCAGATCCTCGTCGGGCTCCACCGCCAGGCTCTCGGTATCCTCCGGCTCTACCACCTGAATGTCATCCACCTCATAGGCCAGTGTCTCATCCAGCACATGAATCAGAAAATGATCGCCCAGCTCCAGCTTATCCAGGTCTGTAAAGAGGCTGGCGCTTGGCAGTCCCCGGTGTGCGGAAATGACTGCGTGGCTGTTCTCGCCTCCGATGGGGAGGGAGCTGCCCTCCAGATGGCCTGCGGCCTTCTCCAACACCGTGGCCTCCGTGGTATGATAAATCGGAAGCTTCACCTGAATCTTCGGAATCTCGATGGTTCCCATCATGCCGTCCCCGGTCAGGTTCAGGCTGGCCATGTACTCCGAATCCGGTTCGTCGGACGCCTGGGCGATGGCGAAGGAATCGGGAAGGATGCTGGGAAGCAGGGAGGCATTGTAGGCTCTCGCCCGCTCCCATTCTGCTTCGTAATCAATGCCATCTCCATTTTCCAGGTCGGACACCTGACCTTCGTAGGTGCTGATAAGCCGGCTCTGTCGGTAGCTGTTCCACTGGTTTGCCACCAGCGGGTACAGCAATAAGGACAAACCGGCTAAAAATAATATGATTATTCCAATTACTTTTCCTTTATTCTTCATCCGGACTCTCCTTGTTGCTGTAAATGTTTTTATATGGGAGCCAGAGGACTAACGCCCTCTGACTCCTTAAATGCTATGATGTCTCGTCTGTGTTGCTTGTAACGCGTGTTACTTATGTAACTTCTGTTACTTTACTTATTTGTTGTCATTCTTCTTACGACTTGCGAAGAACAGGAATGCTGCTGCAATCATGATAGCGCAGCCGCCGATGGTGAAGATTGTGGTACCGATGCCACCGGTGGAGGGCAGAGCAGAAAGCTTGGTATCAGTAAGTGTATCGCTTACAGATACATTCTGTAACTTACCATTATCTGTTGCTGTAGGAAGCGTAATCGTAACCTGTTTTCCTGCTGCATTAATAGAATATCCAGACGGAGCCTTTGTCTCTTTGAACCAGTAGGTTCCCTCGTCGAGGCCTTTCACCCGAACTTTACCGCTTGTTGCAACTACTGTTGATGTTGCTCCTTCTTCTTCATTTGATAATGCTAACTTATATACACCATCTGTCTCTTTTACAAAATATAACTTATCAGTCTCATTTGCTGTAACTTTGCCATCTTTTTCTTCAAAGTTCTTGTATACCTCAAACTCTGCTCCATTCAGCTGTTTTCTATCTTTTTCATTCTCAGCGTCATCTGTCTTAGTCAGTGTGATATCGCCAGTCCAGCCTTCTTCGTTATCTCCACCTGTCTCTGTTCCGTTACGATACGCATTTGCTGTATTCTTATAAATGCCTCCATCTGCTGTTCCTTCTGCTGCTGTAACGATTGCTGTATAGGTAACTACTACTGTCTGGCCTGCATGTGCATTTTCTTTACCAATATACTTAGTTAAATCAATGGTAACTGCGCCTGTAGCCGAATCTTTTGTCATGGTGTAATCCGTGTCTTTTGTCAGTGCAGCATTGCCTACTGTAAGGCTTGTAATATCTGTAATATCCAGACCGGTCGGCGTATCTACAATAGTAAATACGTTATCTTTTGAATCAGCTTTTTCAAACGCCGGGAATGTTGTTGTAATCTCAAAGGTAAGCGTCTCGCCGCGTTTTACAAATTTATTGCCTGTTGCTTCAATCTTCTGCTTTTTTGTCAGTTCGTATCCGGTCGATTTTGCAGTTACTTCTGCGTTTTTAGCCTGCAGCGTTTCTGCTGTATTATCATAAGTCTCCGCTACCATCGGTGCATAGTTAATCTTGTTGCCTGATGCGGTAATAACATATGCGCCCACCGGAACATTGTTAAATGTAACGTTCGTCACTCCAACTGCATGCTGCTGCTGAATCGGAGTTCCAGCTGCGGCTGCGGAAAGTCCCGCCCAGTCAGTTACTATGTACTTATTATTTGCTGTATCCAGTGTTACATAAGGCTGTGCCCAATCTGCTACAACCCAGGCATTCTCTGCTTCATTTAAGGTAATTGCCGCATACAGATTTACGGTTTCCTCTTCCTGTGCAGACAGTCCCTTTACTTCGATTTTACTTGTCGGCGCTGCCGCCATTGTTGTCATGCTCATTCCAAGCACCATGGCCAGTGTTAATAACACTGCCCAAATCTTTCTGTACTTCTTCATAGCATTTCATCCTTTCTTTTTTGGGATTCTCCCATTTTATTTTGTATACTTTTTATTTTGTATACTTTTTCTTTCTATACAGAACCAGCGCTGCTGCCATCATCAGCATGCCGCCGATTGTATACCAATAGGTTCCGATTCCTCCGGTACTCGGAAGCTCGTACATCGGTGTGTTCTTGAAGTAATAGCTGTAAATTACTACACCGGTTTTGTTGCCATTAGCACCTGTTTCCTCTGTTGTAGCACATTCCACAGGATTACCAGATGCGTTTGTGACTGTCAGACTTCCGTCCTTGCCTACAGTAATTGTCCAGGTATCCTCGCTCAGTGCGTAGTTGCCGGGAGCTGTGGTTTCCTTGAGTGTATAGGTGCCTTCCGGAATCATGGATACATCGTTATTATCCGCGTCTTTCCAGGTTACGACTCCACCACTTTCGGAAGTACCCGTATAGGTAGTTGCGGGATTCTTAGTATCTGTCAGTGTAAACGCTGCGCCCTCCAGCTTCACATCGTTGCTGTTGGAACTTACTTTTACAATCTCCCACTTTGCTTTCGCAGTGTTGGTGATGGTGGTGAGTTTTCCATCCTCGCTTGTCACACAGGTTACATTATACTTATTGGACGGATTCACCTCTTCTACGGAATAAACAATCTCTGTTCTCGCCAGCTTTCCGTCTTTATCTGTATAATAGTAATACTTCGGAAGATTCTCCCACTTGTATGTCCAACCATTTGTTTCGTTCAAGGTCTGAGTTTCCCGCATCTCTGTTGTCAGAGACTGATAGGTACTCGGTACATCCGTAAGAGTGTCGTTGCCATCATTGTACTTGGCTGTCAGCTGTACCTGTACGGAATCCTCTTCACCGCCGACCCACTCCTTCTTTACGGAATGTTCTGTGGTCTTCTGCTCTACTTGAAGTACCGGATGAGCATATTCTGCATGATCCTCCTTACCATTTACCGTGTAAGTTACTTTTGCGGTAGCATTGGAATGGAAACCGGGCTTACCTGAACTGGTCGGATTTGCTGTATCCGTATCCGTATTCGTATCTCCCGTTACTCCTCCATAGCCATTTTGCTTTGCATAATCTGCGTAGGCTTTCATGGTCGGTTTGATGTTAAACTCAACGGTGTAAGTAACCTTTTCTTCCAAAGCTTCCTGATTCAGAAGTTTTACCGTAACTGTTTTGCCATCTTCGCCCCAAACCACTTCATACTTGGAAGCATCCAGTTCTGATTTTGCTTCGCCATCTTTCTGTCTGTAAACCTTTAAGTTTAATTGTCCTGCATCAGCAAAATCTGCGTACTCGCTTAATGTATCTGTGATGGATACCTTTGTGTATTCCGGCTTGGTAATATCTTTTGCAATTTTTTCGAAAGCTGTAGTAAGAGCTGTTTCACTTGTACCATTAAGATTTTCTGCACCAACTTTTGACGCGAAATCGCTACACTTGCTCTGCGTCTTATTGTTTGCATCAATGATATACTTTACAGCACTCTTCAGATGAGTTGTACTATTCCACTCTGTAACTGCCGCGTTCAAATACTTCTCGTCATAATCCTGTCCATCACCTGTTGTCATTCCGTCGCTATCATACATAAATGTCGGATTTCCATCTGTCAGGAAAATAACATACTTCTTTGCTCCTGATGTCCCGGATGCTAAAACTTCTTCTCCTTTACGAACACCTGCCTGCCAGTTTGTTCCACCATCTACTGTCAGCCCGAACGGCGAAGAACCTAATTCAGTGACTTTCGTCCATGGCATACGCGTTCTTGCATCATTGTCCGCTTCATCACCTTCATAATGTCCACTAAATAAACTATCCCAAACCCACGTACCTTTCGTTCCGGAAAATCCAACTATCGCAATTTTAATATTGTCTTTTATATCCGAGGCTTTAAGCTGTCCTACCAACTGTGCAACTGCTTTATCTACATTTCTTTTTCCGTCACCCTCCATACTGCCTGATTCATCCACAATCAGCAGTACATCAATCGGCGTGGCCTGTCCTACCTCTCCTTTCACATCCAGAGACAATCTGTAATCATTTTTTTTGTTCTTCAGGATAGTCTTTTTATGTTCCGGCTTGCCCAGATCCTGATCCGTTGTGGGCGGTGTTGGTGTGGTTCCATTTTTCTTATTAGTAATATACCATTTTCCCGTGTTGGTGCCTGATTTGAATGTATCTGCCGTTGCATTTTCGTCATTATTACTCGTCAGGACTATGTTGAATCCATCATTTGTAACAGTAACCGTCCATTCATTATCAGAGCCAAGATATCCGCTTCCTGCTACATTTTCTTTCAGAGTATAGGTCCCCGGTACCAATTTGTTTTCGTTGGTCTTTCCATCGGCACCACTTGTAAAGAAGTATGTAGCGCCATTCGCAGATGTCATTGTAAACTTAGCGCCCTGGATGCCCCGACTGGTATTATCTGCATCTACTTTATAGAAGCTTACCGGTGTTTTCTGCTTCTTCTGTGCTTTTATCTCAAGTCGGTACATTCCTCCGCCTGTAGCGTTATCATGCGTAATAACATCAATATAAAACCTTGTGTTACTCGGATTTTTCGCAAGTTCTCTCTGGATAATTCCACCCGCACCATCTTCTACAGGTTTTGCATACCAGCCATTTGTGATTTTGCAAAACGGATTGCTTGAATCGTCAACGCCATTTTCTCTCCATTGGCCACCTGCTGCAATATTATTATATGCACGGGTTCCTGCTTTTTCCTGATAATACTGAATATCATCTGAGCGATTGGAAGTTCCCGTCCAAAATGCTAAATAATCTTTGTAATTTTCGTTTGTAATGTCTGCTCCTTCCGGATATACAAATACAAACATATTGTCATTAATATAAATCCGACTATCATCCAACACTGATTTAATTGTATAATCATAATCAGCATAATCATAGTCGCTTTCTTTTTGCAAATTCTTCAGATCAAAGCTTCCTCTAAAACGAGTCAGCGCCTCATCCGTACTCTTACTGCTATTTATTTTCCATGTAGCGGAATCATACAGCTTGTCCTTATATGCGGTAATGGTATTTTCCGCCAAATAAGCGGCATTATTCAAATTATGCTGTGCCATGCGGGATCCATCCCATACCTGATTCTCGTTTGTTATGCTCAGATCGCTCAAATGATTTGTTACATCATACCATGTCCAATCCAAGCCAAGCGAAACTTCACTTCCACCCTTATTATAAACATATGTATCAGAGCGACTCCAGGTAATCGGCAGGTCTCCCTGTGATACTTTGCTAATCATCTCCTGATGCTTTGTTGTTGAAACTGCATTGCCTTCCAGATCAACTAAGCTATTACGATAGACAAAATAAATCGTATCACTGGTGTTTACCTTTTCCCAACCATTATTACCGCTTTCTTTTGTATTATAATACCACGTATAGGTCTTATAAATATAACCCTTCTCTTCACATTTCAGCCGTTTAATTGCTGTTCCATCAACGCTATTTAAAGTTGCCTTTAAAAAGGTGTATCCAGCTATTCTAAACTGAGTACCTGCAATTGCAGTCACCGTTTCTTCTTTACTGATATTTTCTGTTGTTCCTGGTTTTCCAATACTGATTCCCTCTGTATCTACAGCCTGAATCGTTAAAGCAGACGCAGATCTGCCTCTCCAAGTCAGCGTAAACACCGAAAAACTCTCCGTCACAAACTGCGCCGCTTCCACTTCCGTAGCCTCGGTGGTCTGCACGTTCGCTTCCTGGCTCTCATCGGCAACCATGTCTACCACGTCTTTGACCGCTCCGTCGGAGCTCTCCTCCAGATGCATCAGAGTAACGTCTGCGACCTCGGCGCCTGCTTCCCGGGCTGTTTTTACTTCCTCAGGGATGGCTGCTTCCTTGTAGTCCATGGATACAGATACGGATCCGTTCGGCTCCAGCTTGTCGCCGTTCTCATCTACGAAGGTGATGTCGTAGGCAAGGAAACCGAGGATGTCGTACTCTTCGCCCTGGGCCTTCTCCACCAGCTTCTCTGCGGTGGCGTCGTACTGGGCGTTCAGCTCCTCCGCCTCTGCTTTCGCGTCGGCGTCCATATCGTCATGGATTTCTTGTTTCTCAATCGGGGTAACGGAAAGGGATGCGCCCTGGGGAATATTGCCTTCCTCATCTGCGGTAACCCGGATGGATACCTGGCTGTCCTCGTAGGTCAGCTCCATGATGGGCTTCTCTTTCCGTTCTTCCTCCGGAATGTTCTCTTCACTTTCGCCTGTCTTCGTTTCTCCTGCGTCGGGATTCTGTGCTCCGGACTGTCCTTCTGCCGTCTTGGACTCGGACTGTCCTTCTTCCGCCTTGGACTCGGACTGTCCTTCTTCAGAAGGCGTCTCTTCGGTCTGCGCTTTCGGCTGTCCTTCCTCTGCGTCCGCTACGGGATTCTCATCTCCGTCGTCAGACAGGACGATTTCTTCCTCTGCCGTCTCCGTGGTTGTCTCTTCTGTCCCTTCCGAGCTTCCGGCGCGCATATGTTCCGCTCCGCCCATCACGATTACCATGCAAAGCATGATGGCAATGGCTCTCTTCAGCATTTTACTTTTCATGGTTTCCTCCTTCCGCCTCGATGTCTCCTTCATCAAGTGCTCCGCTTATCAGTTTCAGCAGTTCCAGCGCGCTTCGGAAATTCTGCACCTTCTTCTCTTCTGTCCAGGTGACGCTTCCCTGCCAGGTAGAGTTCTGCTGACTTACTATCTTTACTACGAAGGTATTGGTATTTTTCATAATCAGTCCATCCTATCTCTGTATCCCTTTGCAGTTCCCTGTTATTATTTCCTATTATAAGAGATATTCTGTTACAAAATGCATTACAAAACAAATTTTTCCTTATTTTTTTACTTCATTTACCTGAATTTTGCATTCCTGTAATGCCAGCTCCAGAAGCTGCAGAAGCTCCAGCTCATTCCGGAACTCTTTCTTTTCATTTTGCTCAAGCCATAACGCTTCGCCCTCCCAGGTGGAATTCTGCCGGTATCCCACCTGTATCAGCAGCGTGGCCAGCCGGCCTCTCTGCCCGGTCAGCTGTTCTTCGTCCGTCCGGCGCTCAGGCCGCTTTTCTATATTGTAAGGGACCTCCGCCGCCGACTGCTTCCGAAAGCTCCGGCTCCTGGTCGAGGCCTGGGGAAATGCTATTCCGTCAAACAGGGCCTCCATCTGCTTCAGAAGCTGCAGAATGCTTTCGAACCGGACCGGCTGCTCTCCATAATAATGATACATTCTGCCTCGTATCTCGCCGTTCTCCAGCGTATCGATACAGACGTTGACCAGGTTTGGAGAGGACAGGTTCATAGATGCTATATTTTTTCTGCTCATAGATGTCATCCTTCTTCGTCATACAGGGAAGTCACGCAGCAATGCAGCCGTTTCTCCCAGCTCTTGTGTTCCTTTGTAAATGAATCCGTAATCCGGCTGATTACGATCTGACAGTTCTCCCAGCTGATGCCGCCCAGCATCACCAGATACTGGCTGGCGCTGTAACGGGTGAACGCGTCCCCTCTCCGAAGAGAGCTATGTATTGCATCGCCCAGCTTTCCGGCCAGCTGCTCCAGCTTCTCCCCCTGTTCCATGGCCCGACCCTGGCTGTCTGTCAGAGAGCAGACCAGAAGATAAACGGACCGGCCGCTGCGCTCCATATTCCGACGTACCATGCGGTACACATCCCGGAAGCTGGGCGGCGTACAGTAAAACGCGCCCCAGTCTTTTTTATCCTCCTGCAGACCATGCTTGATGTCTTCCACCGTGCCGGGTCTGTTGCTGATATGGCTGCTCATATCCCGGAACTGTTCCATCATTCGCTCAGAGGGAGCCACGCCCAGCTCCTCCGCCAGCATCCGGGCTGTATTTTCATACTCCGCCATGGCCTCGTTATAACGATTCTGGGCGATATAGCAGTCGATTTTCACGGTCTGCCACTCCTCGAAGGGATACAGGCGGCAGGCTGTCTCCACCAGGCAGAGAATTTCGTCGTACTCCCTGCGCTTTTTCAGCCACTCGATGATCCATGTCAGGGCGTCGCAGTACATTTTCTTATAGGAAGCTGCCGCCAGCAGCGCCCATTCCTGACCGGAAAGCTTGGGCAGGAACTCGCCGCGGTACATCTGACAGGCTGCCTTCAGCAGTTCCGCCTTTCTGACTTCGTCTGTCTCCTTTTCCGCTCCTTCTATCAGCTCCCGGAACTTCCAGACGTCCACATCCATTTCTTCCCTGCTGCTCCAGCGATATACGCCCTCCCGGATCGTAATAAAGTCCTCCTCCGGCATTCCTGCGTCCAAAAGGAGCTTCCTGAGTCTGTGTGAGGTCACGCGAAGGCTGTTACCCGCGTCTGCCACCTCCTCCACCCCGTAAAGGGCGTCAGCCAGTCTGCTCCTTGCTATTCCCGTTTCTTTTCTGTGAAGCAGCAAAAGAAGCAGTTCCATGGATTTTGTAATTTTATTTTTTCCTGATAAAATGGGATGGTCCCCATAGGTAATTTCTTCCTGCCCGAGCATCCGAACCTTCAGCATGAGTCTCTTCACCCTTTTCCTGTTTTTTCATAAACACTTTTCATTTTCCATATAGTCTTATATTATCATCGCGGAGATCCACTGTCAACTATCCGAAAGGTTAGTTTTTCAGCGGTTTCGTTTTCCCCCTATGATTTTCGGCAAAATATGCTATAATGGATACAACTGCTTCAGGAGGTGGTTTCCCATGAAAAAACTGGATATAGCCAAAACAGTTCAGCTTATCATATTTCTGATTCTCACTCTGGTCAGCATCGATCTGGTGCTTCTGGATCCGGAGCTTTACCATATGGCCGGCTCGGACACCCGCGTACGCTTTCTCTGCGGCGTGCTCTGGCTGGTGCTTCTTTTATCCTTCGCCTTTCTTCTGACGGATTTTATCCTGTTATCTTCCTATAAAAAGGATTACCGGGAGCTCAACCATGTGGTCCATTCCGATCCGGTGGCCGGCATTGCCAACCGCTTCAGCTGCGACGCGCTGATTGACCGTTATCTGGATAAGCCTCTGCCCGACCACATGGGCTGCATCATGTTCGACCTGACGAATCTTCGGGATATCAACCGCCGATACGGCCATATGCAGGGGAATATCCTGATTCGGGATTTTTCCAACATTCTCCGCCTGACCTCCCTGGATCTCTGCTTCGTGGGGCGTAACGGCGGCAATAAATTTCTGGCGCTTTTCGAAGACTGTTCCCAGGAGAAACTTCAGCTTTTTCTTGACCGGGTACAGCAGAAGACGGATGCCCACAACGCCAGGGAGGGCGCTTATCCCATTGTCTATCAGTATGGCATCGCCTTTGAGGACGGGGAGGCCGCTCCCACTATCACCGAACTGATCGCTCTATCCAACCAGCGTATCTACAAGGAGGAGCAGCAGGACTATGAATAATCTGGATCAGCAATATATCGCCGGACTTGCTGACCTGGCTGTCCTGGGCGACAGCAATGCCTTCGCGGAGCTTTACGCAGCCACTTTTCAGCAGCAGTACCGCTTTTCCTACGACTATCTCCAGGATGAATACCTGGCCCGCGACGCCCTGCAGGAGACCTATATTCAGGTGCTCCGGAATCTGGATTCCCTGCAGGATTCCGGGCTTTTTCTTCCCTGGCTCTCTTATCTGAACTATCACGCCTGCCTGGAGCGCCGTCTTCTGCGGACCAGCCCTACCCGTTCTTCGGAAGACCTTACCTTCTCCATCGGCGATCACGAATATACGCTCCGACAGCTTCGGATTCTCCCCTTTACGGAGGCCCAGGCGCTGTCCATGCGCTATTTTGACCATATGCCCATCCGACGCATTGCCCGGCTTCTGTATCTGCGCCCTACCGCTGTCTCCCGCTATCTGCGCCGTGGGGAGAAGCGCCTGCGCGCGATTCTGAACCTGTAAAGGAGGCATTTCCCATGATGCTTTTCAAGAAAAAGACGGCTCCGGCGCTTTCCGAAGCTCTGGCAGACCGTATGCTGGAAAATATCTTCGACGCCTGTCAGACGGAGCCCAATACCATTCCGCTGAAGACCTTGATTTCCTATACCCGTTACCGCAGGGAGCGTTTTTCCTTCCAGAAGATTCTTCTGGTGGTGATTCTCCTGCTGTTCTGTCTGCTGCCCCTTCTGTTTCTCTATCCCGGGGTCAGCCTGCAGCTTCAACCCACGGACACCCCCTGGCTGCCCACCTACCGGATCGACGTGGATACGCTTCTGCCCGTCAGCAGCGTCTATGCAGAAGTGGACGGCGCCCGGCTTCTGGTAGCTGCCTCCGGGGAGAATACCTACAGCGTCGAGCCCCGCGCCAATGGCACGCTGTCCGTGACTGTGACGCTTATCAATAACCAGTATCAGACTGTGACGGTTCCTGTCTCCGGCGTCGACACCGAAGCGCCCGCCTGCTCTTCTCATTCCCAGAAGGACGGGAAGGTCTGGCTGACTCTGGAGGATTCCGGCTCCGGCGTGGATTACAGCAGTATCACGGCCCTTGATCAGGATGGCCGTCAGGCTGCGCCCCTTCAGGTGGACGAGGCCGGACAGACGGCTGTATTCTCCTGCCCGGAGCATTTTCTGGACGTCTGCGTCCCCGATCGGGCCGGCAATACGCTGCACCTTCGCATTACCATGAAATAGGAAAGGATTTTCCCTTATGAAGCTCTTTTTCATCTGTATACTGCTTCTTCTGTCCGGCTGCGGCAGCCCGGATTCCAACGGTTCATCCGCGCAGGATCCGTCGCTTCCGCCCCGAACCACTGTAACGGAATTTCTGCTGCCATCCGCCGATGGAACCGACGTCTATGGAAATGATTTCGTCTCCATCGATGCTTCCAATACCTCCGAGGGCTACGTGATGGTCCGCTACACCGGCCCGGCAGATAAATCCCGGCTTCAGATGACCGCGCCCGACGGCACGCTCTACTCTTATTTTCTGAAGCCCGGCGATTATCAGACCTTTCCCCTGTCCGGCGGCAGCGGCTCCTACCACCTGGAGATCTACGAGCACGCCTACGATAACAAGTACGCTCTTGCGTTTCCCCGGGACCTTGAGGTTTCGCTCCGGGATGAATTCAAGCCCTTCCTTTATCCGAACCAGTACTGCTGGTACACGGCGGACAGTGAAGCTGTAAAATACGGGATGGAGCTTTCCGACGCTTCCGCCTCGGATCTGAATTATGTGGAGCAGGTCTATGATTACGTCACCGGCACCATTTCCTATGATGAGGAACTGGCGAAGAATATTCCCACGGACTATATTCCGGATATCGACGCTGTGATGGCTTCGAAAAAGGGGATCTGCTTTGACTACGCTTCCCTGATGGCCGCCATGCTCCGATCCCAGGGAATTCCCACGAAGCTGGAGGTGGGCTATTCCGGGCAGGCTTACCACGCCTGGATCAGCGTCTATCTTCAGGAGACCGGCTGGGTGGACGGCATCATTTCCTTCGACGGGAAGGACTGGACGCTGATGGATCCCACGCTGGCGGCCGGTAACGACCGGGCTTCCGTAAAGAAGTATATCGGCGACGGCAGCCATTACACTGTAAAATACACGTATTAACCATACGGGACGGAGGTTATTATGGACGAAATTAAGATAAAACAGAAAGCATTTTCCAATCCGGAGCTGGCAGCCTTCTGCGGGCAGCTGAGTCTTATCCTGCACTCCGGCATTTCCTCTCTGGAAGGAATTTCCATTCTGTTGGAGGACAGTAAGGACCCGGAGGAGCAGGCGGTGCTTCAGAGGCTGCTGGAGCGCTTACAGGAGACCGGAAGCCTCGCCACGGCCTTTGCGGACGCCGGTCTTTTCCCCGCCTATCTTCTCTCCATGACGGAGCTCGGCGAACAGACCGGTACCCTGGACGAGGTCATGAAGGCTCTGTCGCTCCACTATGAACGTGAGGAAGCCATAAGCCGCAATGTTAAAAATGCCCTGACCTATCCGCTTATTATGTCAGCCATGATGGCAGCAGTCATCGTCATTTTACTTGTAAAGGTCATGCCCATCTTCCAGCAGGTGTTCCGGCAGCTGGGTACGGAGATGACCGGATTTTCCCGGGCGCTTATGGGACTCGGCACAGCGCTCAACCGGTATTCCATCCTGTTCATTGTACTTCTTCTGCTGGTAATCGCGGCGGCCTTTGCCGGAACACACACCGCGGGCGGACGGCGGTTTTTCCGGAAAATCGGACTTCGTTTTTCACGGATCCGGTCCATGCAGGAGCAGCTTTCTGTCTGCCGCTTTGCCAGCGGAATGGCTATCTCCCTGAAAAGCGGTCTCACCCAGGAACAGAGTCTGGAGCTGACAGAGCGGCTGATCGAAGACACTGATTTCTGTAAGAAGCTGGAAGCCTGCCGGAACGGGCTGTCTGAGGGACAGGATCTGGCGGCTCTCCTGCATCAGGAGCAGATTCTGACCGGCGTCTACGCGCGGATGGCTTCCATCGGCGCCCGGACCGGGGAACTGGATGCGGTACTGGAACGAATCGCCGATCTCTGCCAGGAGGATCTGGACGATCGGATGAACCGGACCCTGGCGGTTCTGGAGCCCACGCTGGTCATCACCCTGTCCCTCATTGTGGGCGTGATTCTGCTGTCTGCGATGCTGCCGCTGATGGGCATCCTGTCCAGTCTTTAGGAGGTGCTGCTCATGCGTTTTCAAACGGAGAAAAAATCCCGGCCACAGCTTCGGCTGCTTTTGTCCGTCTCTGTCTTCGCGGTCATCTTTCTCTGCTTTTATCTGGGGATACAGTCCCTTTCGGCGGATACGGACCGGCGGCAGCGGGACAGCCTTGAGGAAGCCCTGAACCGGAGTATTACTTACTGCTACGCAGTGGAGGGCGCTTACCCCGAAAGCCTGGAATATCTGACGAAGCATTACGGACTGACCTATGATCATGACCGCTTTTTCGTGGATTACCACGTCTCCGGAGCCAATCTGTATCCGGATGTGACGATTCTGGAGGTGAAATGAGTATGCAGATACGGCGTGACCCACATCATCTCATCGATGTTCTTTTTCCGGCGGCCCTGCTCTTCGTATTCGCCTTTTCGGCGGTATCGGTGATTCTGCTGGCTACCGGCGTTTACCGGGACACGGCGATCCATTCTTCCCGGAGCTATACGGCGGAGACGGCGCTGGCATACCTGACGGAGAAAGTACATCAGAATGACGCGGACGGACAGATCGATATCGGAACCTTCGACGGCTGCGAGGCTCTTCAGATCCGGCAGTCTTATGGGGATTCGGACTATACTACTTATATCTACGCCTATGAAGACGCCTTGCGGGAGCTGTTTGTAAAGGACGGCGCGCCCGCGTCTGCAGAGGACGGCAGGGCAATCCTGGCTGTCTCGTCGCTCAGCTTCACAAGGCCGGATGACGGCCTGCTCTCCTTCTCCTGCACCAATACGGACGGCACGACTGCCCGGGCTGTCGTTCAGGTACGAAGCACGAAAGGGGGCGCAGCTTCATGAAAATGACACATCGCCCCCGCACATCCAGCCTGTTTCTGCTGGAGCTGATTTTTTCCATTCTGTTTTTCTCGGTGGCAAGCGCAATCTGCATACAGATCTTTGTGCGGGCCCATACCTTAAGCCGGGACGCCCGGGCGCTGCATACGGCGGTGTCCGCCTGCTCGGACGCAGCGGAGATCGGAAGCAATGCCGGAACCGCGGCAGACGCCGCAGAAAAGCTGGCTGCCCTGTACGCGGACGCAGCAGCCGAGAATCCGGCTTCGGATAATGATTCCGTTTTCACAGTAGCTGTGGGATTTGACGCGGAGCTTCAGCCCTGCGCGGCAGACGCGGACGCAGCGGCATATCTGCTGACAGCGGACTTTTCCGAACGCGGAAAGCTGCTGCGCTGCAAAGCGATTATGACAAAAAAGAATTCTTCAGCGGAAATTTACCGGCTGGAGACCGTTCACTATTTATCGGGAGGAACCGCGGATGAATAAGGAGAAAAAAAGTGTTCCCTTTCTGAGCATCGGATCTTCTTCCCTTCTGGTGGTCTTTCTGGTGCTTTGCCTGGTGATATTCGCGATGCTGACTCTTACCGGCGCCCAGAGCGATTACCGTTTCAGCAGACAGCTGGCAGACCGGCGGACAGCCTACTATGCCGCCTGCAATCAGGCAGAGGAGCAGATCGCGTCGCTGGACGCAGCCGGGGAATTGAAACATATGACGGAAAGCCTCAGCTTTCAGGTGCAAATCAGCGATCGCCAGGCGCTTTTCGTGGAGCTTTCCCCGGACGGCACGGACGGATATGTAATCTCCGCCTGGCAGACCATCAGCACCGGGGACTGGAATTCCACTTCCGGTTCACCGGGAATCGGGATTTCCAATGAAGACTGAAAATTCAGGGAGGATCACTATGGATATTGTTACGATTTTAAAACAGGCAGTGGGGGAAAATGCGTCGGATGTGTTTATTGTGGCAGGTCTTCCCTGCTCTTTCCGCAAAAACGGTACGCTTTATCAGATAAATGAAGAACGGCTGCTGCCGCCGGATACAGAAGATCTGCTGAACAACATCTACAGGCTGGCAGGCAGCCGGGATATGACGGCCCTGCACGAACACGGCGACGACGACTTCGCCTTCGCGATTCAGGGCGTGTCCCGCTTCCGTGTCAGCGCCTACAAGCAGCGCGGAGCGCTCTCAGCCGTGATCCGTGTGATCACCTTCCAGCTGCCGGACTACACAGACCTGGGAATTCCGCCGTATATCATCAATTCCACCGCATCCGGAAGCGGCATGATTCTGATTACAGGCCCGGCAGGCAGCGGAAAATCCACAACCCTGGCCTGCATGATCGATCACATCAATCAGACACGGGATGCGCATATCATCACGCTGGAGGATCCGCTGGAATTTCTGCACCGCCATAACCGCTCCATCGTGAGCCAGCGGGAGATCCACGTGGACACGGAAAACTACGTGACAGCTCTCCGTGCGGCGCTCCGCCAGAGCCCCGACGTCATCCTTCTCGGGGAAATGCGTGATTACGAGACCATCAACGTGGCTATGACAGCCGCCGAAACCGGTCATCTGCTGCTGTCCACCCTTCACACGATCGGCGCCGCCAATACCATTGACCGCATCATCGACGTCTTCCCGCCCAGCCAGCAGCGGCAGATCGCGATTCAGCTTTCCACCGTTCTGAACGCTGTCGTATCGCAGCAGCTGCTGCCCACCGTGGATGGAGGGATGGTTCCCGCTTTTGAGATTATGACGGTAACTCCGGCGATTCGAAATATGATCCGTGATAATAAAGTGCCACAGATCGACGGACTGCTGTATTCGTCGAACCGGGAAGATATGGTATCGATGGACGCCAGCATTCTGGCACTCTGTCAGAAGGGCGTGATTTCAAAGGATACGGCGCTGATTTACGCGACGAATCCGGAGTTGCTAAGGAAGAAGCTGGTTTAGTCTGTCAGCTTCTTTATGGATTCCGTGGATATCTCAGAAACTTCCGCCATGTCTTCCCACCGCGCATAATCCTCCGTCATGCCACTCGCAAGCTCCCACTTAATCTTGTCCTTGATATCCATGAGGCACTGCAGAAGCAACGGATTGAACGCGCCGCATTCTCCGTTCAGGATCATCCGGAGCGCCTGCTCATGGGAGTAAGCTTTTTTGTATACACGCTCGCTGACCAGGGCGTCATACACATCCGCCAGCGCCACCACCTGGACGGATATGGGGATCTGATCGCCCTTCAGGCCGTCCGGATAGCCACGGCCATCATAGCGCTCGTGGTGCCAGCGACAGATATCACGGGCAATCTGAACCAGCGGCTCATCCTGGTAAAGCTCCATTTTCTCCAGTATGGAAGCTCCGATCAACGTATGGGTCTTCATGATTTCAAATTCTTCATCCGTCAATCTGCCCGGTTTGTTCAGAATGGATTCCGCGATACCGATTTTACCGATATCGTGCAGGGAGGAAGCCGTTACAATCATCTGCTGCTCCGACCAGGTCATATGGTAATCGTTGCTGCGCTTCATCAGCTGCTCCAGTAACAGCTCTGTCAGAATATTGATGTGCATCACGTGCGGGCCGCTCTCGCCGTTTCGGAACTCCACGATCTGGCTCAAAATCGTGATCATAATACGGTTGCTATGCTCTTTCTCGTAAATCTGGCGGGTAATCAGGCTCAGGAGATGGCGCTGCTTGGCATAGAGCTTGATGGTGTTGAACACGCGCTGGTATACAACCTTCGCGTCGAAGGGACGTCCGATATAGTCAGTAACTCCGAATTCGTAGGCCTTCTGAATGAACTTGGCGGAATCTTCACTGGAAATCATGATAACCGGAATATCCTCAATCCACTGCTTTTTATTCATAACGGCAAGAACTTCAAAGCCGTCCATCTTCGGCATCACCAAATCCAGGAGAATCAGGGAAATGGCAGTACCCTTCTGTTCCAGGATTTCGATACACTGCTCACCGTCTTCCGCATTCAGGATACGGTAGTCCTTCTGCAGAATCTCAGTCAAAATAGCGCGGTTCATCTCCGAGTCGTCAACGATCAGAATCTGCTGGCGCAGATCTTCGCTTTCTTCCTCCGGCGCTTTTTTTGGATTATCCTTGACATCCCACTCGGTAACAACCATATTTTTCCGCTTCTTGGCGCGGTACATGAGCTTGTCCGCCCGGGACACGGCTTCCTTGATATCGCCGCTATTGAACATGACGCCGCCGATGCTGACAGACATCTGTAAGCGGTTATAGCCTGCTATGGTGGCTTCGTAGATGCGCTCCTGAATTATTTTCAGCTTGGCCGCAAAAATATCGGACTGGATATCCGGCAGGATCAGCAGAAATTCATCTCCGCCATAGCGGATCAGCATGTCGGACTTTCGGACATAACGCCGGATGATATCAGCGGCAGTCTCCAGTGCCAGGTCACCCGCATGGTGACCGTAGGTGTCGTTGTAGATCTTGAAATCGTCCAAATCGATAACTGCCACACCTGCAGGGCCTTTCATGTCTTTGACTTCATCCTCATAGAAACGGCGGTTATAAGCGCCGGTCAGGGCGTCCTTGTACAGCTTCTCGTTGTAGACAGTCAGATGGCTCAGCAGCTTCTCGTAGCCCTCAGAATCCAGCAGGGTTCTCTCATCCAGATCCTTAATCATTTCCATGACATAGGGTTCTCCATCTATCTCCACGTACCGGGAGAATACCTGATACATCTGATCGTCGATAAACTCTATCTTACTTTCCTCGCCCTGGCTGTCCAGCACATCTCTGGATATACAATTTTCACAGGGCTTGTCTTTCTTCCAGAATTCGTAGCACTGACAGGCCCTGGGGAGTCCCTCCGCCGGCTCGCGCTCCCTGTCCTTCAGAACACTTCCCTTTACCAATCTCACAAACGGGAATACCTCCCGCAGGCAGCCCATCTTGGCTTCTGCCTGTTCCATCGTCATCTTATCCTGTTCCCGCATTTATCTGCCTCCTGTCTGTATCTTTTTTATTATACACCGGAACCCCGGAAAAAGATACTCTTAAGACGTATTTTGTAATTATTTTGTAATTGAATTTTTCCTGTATCCGGAGTATGATGGAAAAAGGGAATGTACTTTACATAAGAATATACACAGGAGATTTGAATTATGACACTTGAACAGTTCTATGCCGCTGTGGGCGGCGACTATGAGCAGACACTTTCGAGACTTCCCAGCGAAGCACTGGTGAAGAAGTTTGTTCTGAAATATGTGGATGACGGCACCTGCAAAGAGCTGGCTGAAGCCATTACGAACCGGGACTGGGCCACCGCGTTCCGCGCGGCGCACACGCTGAAGGGTATCGCGCTGAATCTGGGATTCGACGCCCTCTATACCGTCAGCTCCGAGCTGACAGAGGCCCTGCGCGGAGACAAGCCCCTGACCGATATGGGACTCTGGACTGCGGTGGATGAGAAGCACAAGCAGATCGTGGACGCTATCTCACAGATTGACGCGTAAATACATAGTGCGTAAGGACTCTCGTTTATGCGAGAGTCCTTTTTGTGTCTGTGAAACCAGACGAGAGGAAGGACCGCGGGAATTTCTTCTAAGCGTGTGTCCGGCTTTTCACGGATTGGTGTCTGACTGGAGCGGACTTTTAAGTCCGAGCCAGACAGATACCTGTCCGTGAAACGTCCGAACACTCCAGAAGAAAATCCCGCGGTCCTTCCTCTCGTCGTCCGTTTTCTCTATTCTAATCGATCTGATCATTCTGAAACCGTGACAAATGCTCATAAGGCAAAATCTGTCTGCCGCGGAACAGCCCGCATCCATCATTGATGAGGCTGTTATTGGCCGCGCCAAACATGTTCACATCCACCTTGGACAGATCCAGCTGCTGAAGCAGCATGCCCCGCTCATAAGCCTCGTCAAACCAGACGCACTCGCCCTCGGGGATCTCGTGCCGGCGGGCGCGCTCCCGCTCCTGTCGCTTCTCGTAGGCCACATGATTGGCAATGCCGATCTCCGCGATATCATCCATCTCTTTCGTACGGATCTGTACCTCCATATAGCAGTTGGCGCTACTGTCAAAGAAGGTGATATGCAGGGACTCATACTCCGACCGATTCTTATTGGAGATGTAATCCCGGTAATAATCCTTGTTATTCTCATCCAGAAGCGGCGAATTGCTCCTTTTTACGCCGCCGGTCACCTGAGCCGTGAAACCGCGCTCTGTGAGGAAGCCGGGCAGCACATTCGCGATCTCATAGAGGCATTTCAGCTCTTCCTCCGCCTTATCCTTTCCCTGCTCCACATGACACTTCGGCATGGATATGACGATGCGGTAGGCGATCAGGTCACGGAACTTGACCAGACGCTTCCGCAGCTCCTCCACCGGCGGGTATTCGCCGTTTGCCATATAGTACTTGTAGCTGTCCTTGACAATATAGCCGTTGAATTTTTCCTCAGCCCTGATCAGGGATTTGATGCGGCCCTTGAAGGTAAAGGCCAGCCAGGGGTACTGCTTGGCCATATACATATAAAACTCCCGGATTTTCTGGGACTGGGCGGTCAGGAATTCATTGTGCTCCAACAGATCGATAATGCTCTGCAGGAAATCACAGTGAATCATGTCGATCTCATTGCCGGTCAACGCAGCGTCACGCCCCAGATCCCGTTTGTATTTCTTCAGTATCCGCATCACCGTGTCGCCGGAATACAGATAATCGTTTAATGTAATCATGTGTTTCTCCACTTTTCTGAAATTGTGTTTTTACGCAATCCAATCTGATATTATACTGGATTTCAGCCGCAAAGGCAAGCAGAAGGCTCTGTATTCCCTATAAATTCAGCATTTTTGACACATTTTCCGTAGCTTTTTCGGCAGATACCACACATATTTTTACTTTTACCGTTCTTCCCGGAAATACGGAACTCCAAGGCTGGCAGGCGGCTGATTTTCCCGCTTGCTTCGGACGCTGGTGACCACCAGTACCACCAGGGTTACCACATAGGGAATCATCTTGTAAAGCTCCTGATATTCCATATGATCCATGCCTGTTGGGATGTACAGATACAGGATGTACAGGCCACCGAACAGGAAGGATGCCAGGATGCTTAAGTTCGGTCTCCAGATGGTAAAGATCACCAGGGCGATGGCAAGCCAGCCTCTGTCGCCAAAGGCGTCGTTGGACCAGACGCCGCAGGCGTAGTCCATGACGTAGTAGAGTCCGCCGAGACCCGCAATCATACAGCCCACGCAGGTGGCGACGTATTTATATTTGGATACGTTGATACCCACGGCGTCCGCGGTATTCGGGTTTTCTCCCACCGCCCGCAGATGCAGGCCTTTCCGGGTATGATTCAGGAAATAGGACGCTGCCAGCGCGATGATAACTGCCAGGTAAGCCAGGAAGCCGTAGGATAAGAACAGCTTGCCAAACCATCCCATTTTCGATGCAAAGGGCAGGGATTTGCTGAAGTAACTGCTGGTGGCGCTTAAGGCAATGGAAGGCACGTCGGCGTCTACCAGTTTGATTAAGGAACCGCCGAAGAAGTTGCCGAAGCCCACGCCAAAGGTGGTCATGGCCAGACCGGTTACGTTCTGATTGGCCCGCAGGGTTACGGTCAGGAAGCAGTACAGTAGCCCCATCAGAAGAGACCCTAAGAGACAGCACAGCATGGGAATCAGAATGGCAAGCGCCGGATTCAGATTCGCTGTGGAGCTCTCGTAAAGGAAGGAACCGATGACGCCGCTGATGGCGCCCACGTACATGACGCCTGGGATTCCCAGATTCAGGTTACCGGATTTCTGGGTAATGATTTCTCCGGTGCTTCCGTAGAGAAGGGGGACGCCCTGTACGACGGCTCTCGGAATAAACGCAAGTAAGAAATTCCACATGATTACTGTACCTCCTTTTCTGCTTTTTTACGGAACTGCAGTCTGTAGCTGATAAAGAATTCGCAGCCGATGATGAAGAACAGAATGATTCCGGTCAGGATATCGGCGTAGGAATGATTCAGGCCGAAGGCAGTGGAAATCTCGCCTGCGCCGCGGTCCATAAAGATAATCAGGAAGCTGGAGAATACCATGGTCAGCGGATTGAACTTGGACATCCATGACACCAGAACGCCCGTAAAGCCCTGGCCGCCCGCGATGGTGGTGGTGATGGTATGATTGATACCGCCCACCAGCAGAAGGCCCACCAGGCCACATACAGCGCCCGAGAGAAGCATCGTACGGACGATGACCTTCTCCACCTTGATGCCAACGTATTTCGCAGTGTTCTCACTCTCACCCACGACAGAGATCTCGTAGCCCTGCTTGCTGTAATTCAGGTAGATGTACATAAGTAAGGTCACAACGATGGCAACGACGATGCTTAAGAGGTACTTGGAGCCGAAAATCTGGGGAAGCCACCCTGCATTGCTGTTCTGGTTGATAATACCGATCTTACCGGATCCCTTCGGAACCTCCCAGACGATTGTGTAGAAGGCTACAAGCTGAGTGGCGATGTAGTTCATCATCAGGGTGGACAGGGTCTCGTTGGTGTTCCATTTCGCCTTGAAAAAGGCCGGAACGAAGCCCCAGAACGCGCCTGCCGCAATGCTGGCCAGCACCATGACCAGAATCAGCACGCCGTTCGGCAGCTTATCTCCCAGACAGATCATGCAGGCGCCTGCAGCCAGGCCGCCGATGAGCACCTGTCCCTCGCCGCCGATGTTCCAGAACTTCATCTTGAAGGCCGGAGTCAGGGCCAGGGCGATCAGAAGCAGAATGGAAAGATTCTGCAGGGTAATCCAGGTCTTCCGCTCGGTACCGAAAGCGCCCGTGAAGATGGACTTATATACCTCGATGGGATCAATACCCGTGGTAATGGTGGTCAGGATGCCGCAGAGCACCAGGGCCAGGACGATGGCCACTGCCCGGATTCCTACTGCCTGGTACCAGGGAAGGGCGTCCCTTTTTACGATATGAAAAAACGGCTCTTTCTTATTCATGGCTCTCGTCCCCTCCTACTCTGGTCATCATCAGGCCGACCTCATTTTTATCGGTTTTCCGGGCGTCCACGATGCCGCTGACCTCGCCGCCGCAGAGCACCATGATCTTGTCGCAGAGCTCTACCATCACGTCCAGATCCTCGCCGACGAAAATGACGGCTACGCCCTTCTTTTTCTGTTCATTGAGCAAATCGTAAATGGTATAAGAGGAGTTGATATCCAGTCCCCTTACCGCGTAAGCAGTCAGAAGCACGGTGGGGGCGGAAGCAATCTCACGGCCTACCAGCACCTTCTGCACGTTACCGCCGGACAGACGGCGGACCGGGGTGGCGATACCCGGGGTCACGACCTCCAGCTCCTTCACTACAGACTCCGCCAGCTTCCTGGAGGGTCTGCGGTTGGTGAAGGGGGTTCTGCCCTTTCGGAAGGAACGAAGCATCATATTATCCGCCAGGTCCATATTCGCCACCAGGCCCATGCCCAGACGATCCTCCGGCACGAAGGAGAGGGACACGCCCATTTCAGCGATTTTCAGGGGATCTTTGCCAAGCAGAGGCTCCTCGTGGCCGTCGTCCTCCACATACTCGATGGTTCCGGTCTCCACAGGCTGTAACCCTGCGATGGCCTCCAGAAGCTCCTTCTGCCCACAGCCGGAAATGCCTGCGATACCCAGAATCTCGCCGCTCTTTGCCGTAAAGGACACATTTTTTAACTTCTGAATACCATCCTCGCTGCGGACGGACAGATCCTTCACCACGATACGCGGCTTCGGATTCACCGGATCCGGGCGGGCAATATTCAGGGTCACCGCATGACCCACCATCATGTTGGTCATCTCGGTGACGGTCGTGTCTTTGGTCGCCATGCTGCCGATGTATCTGCCGTCCCGGAGGACTGCCACACGGTCAGACAGGGACTCTACTTCGTGCATCTTATGGGTGATGATGATAATGGCCTTGCCGTCGTCCCGCATTTTCCGGAGGACACGGAATAGCTTTTCGGTCTCCTGGGGCGTCAGCACAGCGGTGGGCTCGTCCAAAATCAGAATATCCGCGCCGCGGTACAATACCTTTACAATCTCCACGGTCTGCTTCTGGGATACCGACATATCATAAATCTTCTGCTTCGGGTCTACCTCGAAGCCATATTTCTCACAGATCGCCTCGATTTTCTTCGAAGCCTCTTTGATATTCAGCTTTCCCTCCAGACCCAGGATAATGTTCTCTGTGGCGGTAAGCACATCGATCAGCTTAAAATGCTGATGCACCATGCCGATACCAAGATTCAGGGCGTCCTTCGGGGTCTTGATGACCTCTTCCTTTCCATTGATAAAGATCTGGCCCTCATCCGGATAATAGATACCGGCCAGCATATTCATCAACGTGGTTTTTCCGCTTCCGTTTTCGCCCAGAAGCGCCAGGATTTCGCCCTTGTAGATATCCAGATCTACCTTTTCATTGGCAACTACAGAGCCAAAGGTCTTTGTAACATTTTTCATTGAAACTGCGGCTACTTTGGTTTCCATCTTTTGTTTCCTTCCCTCGTTTATGACGGATCCGCAAAACGGATCAAAAGGACGGCGCGGCATATTCGCTGCTGCGCCGCCCTGTGCTTTTTACTTAAGCGTAAGCGTCCAGGCCCGTATTAGAATGCGGTATCCAGAAGATCGATGCCGTCGATATTTACATTGAAGTACGGAGCAGAACGGTACTCAGACTCATGGAAGTATCCGTCGCTTACGACCTCATGATCCGGTGTGTACTCTGCATCGGTATCTACATCTGCCTCGTAGCTGGTCAGCTCCTGGCCCTCTACGGTGAAGGTAGAAGTATCAAATACATGCAGGTCGCCGGACTCGATCTTGGCCTTTGCCTCGTCGATGGCTTCCTGTGTTCCCTCTGCCACTGCGCTTCCCAGAGCACTCAGCTCTACAGAACCGGTTGCCAGGGTTCCTGTCCAGTCAGCGTCGATGGCCTCTCCGTTTGCTACGCAGTTGATAGCGTACTCAAAGTACGGCTCCCAGTTTACTCTGGAGGATACCAGGAAGGTGTTCGGGCATGCGCTCTCGGTGCTTCCATTGTAGGATACGTTCGGTACGCCTGCGGTCTCGCATGCGGTCGGAGCTCCCATGGAGTCTGCATGCTGGCTGATCAGAACGCAGCCGTCCTGGATCAGCTTGTTTGCTCCCTCTTTCTCTGCTGTCTCATCGTACCAGGAACCTGTGAAGGTTACTTCCATGGTAGCAGTCGGGCATACGGAACGCGCGCCCAGGAAGAAGGATGTGTAACCGGAGATAACCTCTGCGTAGGTAAATGCTCCGACGTAACCGATCTTAGCCTGCTCTGCGGTAATATCGCCATTGTCAATCATCTCATTCAGCTTCATGCCTGCGGCGATACCTGCCAGGTAACGTCCGTCATAGATGGAAGCGAATGCATTGTGGAAATTGTCCAGATTCTCTGTATGCGCCTTGGTTCCGGTTGCGTGGCTGAACTGTACCTCCGGATACTCCTTGGCTGCCTCAATCATGTAATCCTCATGTCCAAAGCTGTCTGCGAAGATGAAGTTGCAGCCTGCGTCCGCCAGCTCGCATGCTGCCTCGTAGCACTCCTGACCCTCCGGAATATTGGTCTTGGTCATGTACTCGACGCCCAGCTTCTCGCAAGCCTCTTTTGCGGCGTTCATGAAGTTCAGGTCATATGTGGAATTCTCATCGTGCAGGAAGATAAAACCTACCTTGACGTCTGCCAGGGAAGCCTCTCCCTCTGTTGTGGTGGACTCTGCGTCTGTCTTGGTGTCCGCAGAAGCCTTGTCAGAAGATCCGCCGCAGCCTGCCAGCATGCCGACGGTCATAGCCAGTACAGTAATGAGACTAAGTACTCTCTTTTTCATAACGTTCCTCCTATGTGTTTTCCCATTATTTGGATGTTGAGTCTGTCGTTGTCAGTCAATTCTCAACATGTTAAAGTATAAGCGTCTGACTCGTACTTTGTCAATATATTTATTAATTCTTGTTAAATATTTTATTCACTTATAAGTTTATCTTATATGTTTAATGATGACGTCTTATAACAGTAGAATCCTGTTTTGTCAACCGTCTGTAACTTCGATCTCTTTAATCAAAAACTCATTGCCCCGGCGGAGATAGGTGTGTTCACTGCCGCAGTGGGGACAGGTCCTGCCGTGGGCCACGGTAGGATATTCCTGCCCGCAGTCCTCGCAGAAGGTGACGGCGTCGATCTGCTCGATCTTAAGCTCTGCTTCCTCCGTCACAGGCTCCTTTTTCCGGGCCCAGTTCCAGCAGTCGATGAGGTAATCGTGGATGATGCCGGTGACCTCGCCGATTTCCAGGGTGACGGCGGAGACTTTTTTTACATTATTTTCCTCCGCCACTTTTTTTACGTCGCGCACGACGTAGAATATCACTCCCAATTCGTGCATAGTATTAAGTTCCTTATTTTTTATTCAAAATAGATTTTGTGTTGGAAACAGGTTCCTGTATTTCTATAGGAACCTGTTTCTATTCACTTTATTTTTCCTTATTTGTAACGATCTTCACCGCTCGCTTCAGCTGATAGGGCAGGATATGCTTGAACTTATCCTCCGCCTTCACCATCTTGGAGCACTCCGGATGATCCCGGTGCAGGGTAATGGCGTCAAATTCGCATTTGGTAGTGCAGACGCCGCAGCCAATACACTTATTTTCATCCACGATGGTGGCGCCGCAGCCAAGACATCTTGCCGTCTCCTTGCGTACCTGCTCCTCGGTCAGGGTCAGATGAGCGTCCTTAAAGGATTTGGACGGCACTGTCTCGTCCACGCCTTCGATCTGGCGGGAGGAATTATCGTAGCTCTCCACGGAGATGTTACTCTTATCCAGCTCATTGAACTCCCAGCGGTTCCGTCCGATGGTCATATGGCCGTTGTGGACGTAGCGATGCAGGGATTCTGCCGCGTAGTGGCCTGCCGCGATGGCGTCGATGGCGAATTTCGGACCTGTATACACGTCTCCGCCCACGAAAATATCCGGCTGTCCGGTCTGATAGGTCAGCTTATCCGCCACGATGGCCGGGCCATTGAAGGTCACGTTCTCGCCCTCCAGCAGATTCCCCCAGACGCTTCTCTGGCCTACTGCGAAAATGACGCGGTCACAATCAATCCGGATGGTCTCATTTTCGTCATAAGTCGGCGCGAAGCGACCCTCTGCGTTCTTGACAGAGGTACACTTCTTAAAGATGATACCGGTCACCCTGCCGTTCTCGGTCAGAACCTCCTTCGGTCCCCAGCCGTTCTGAATCTTTACGCCGTCTTCTTTTGCCTCGCGTACTTCGTCATCTGCTGCAGGCATCTCTGCCTCAGACTCCAGACAAAGCATATGAACCTCGCCGGCTCCGCTTCTGGCGCTGACTCTGGCCGCGTCGATGGCTACGTTTCCGCCGCCTACGACCACGACTCTTCCGGTGTAAGAGGTCTTGCCGGTGTTGGCCTCCCGCAGATAATCAATGGCTGTGGTGGTTCCTTCCGCGTCGTCTCCGGGCACGCCGGGTCTGCGGCCCGCGCTGCAGCCGATGGCGATATAGAAGGCCTTGTAGCCCTGCTCACGGAGCTCTTTCAGGGTCACATCTTTGCCGACCTCCACGCCGGTTCTGATCTCCACGCCCATCTCACGCATCACGTCGATTTCTGCCGCGATGACATCTTTTTCCAGCTTATAGGAGGGAATGCCGTAGCGGAGCATACCGCCGGGCTCCTCATTCTTCTCAAATACTGTGGGACGATAGCCCTTCTCCGCCAGATAGAAGGCCGCACTCATACCTGCCGGGCCGCCGCCGATGATGGCGATTTTCTCCGGGAAATGCTCCATATGGATGCTGGCCGGAATCACCACGGGCGGAATATAGCGGGTCTCTGCCTTCAGATCCTGCTCCGCGATGAACTTTTTCACTGCGTCGATGGCTACCGCCCGGTCAATGGTGCCTCTGGTGCAGGCGTCCTCACAGCGGCGGTTGCAGATGCGTCCGCAGACTGCCGGGAAGGGATTCTGCTTCTTGATTAAAGCCAGAGCCTCCTGATATTTGCCCTGGGAAGCCTTCTTCAAGTAGCCCTGTACGGCAATGTGTGCCGGACAGGCGGTCTTACAGGGTGCGGTACCGGACTTGTGGCTGTTGATACGGTTGTTATCGCGGTAATCGGGATCCCACTTGTCCTTGCCCCATTTTACTGCATCCGGAAGCTGCTGCTTCGGATACTTCACCTCGGTTCCGTCCTTCTGGCAGAGCTTCTGTCCCAGTCGGGTCGCACCTGCCGGGCAGTACTCCACGCAGCGTCCGCAGGCCACGCATTTATCCTTGTCCACGTGAGCCACGTAAGCGGAACGGGACATATTCGGGGTATTGAACAGCTGAGAGGTCCGCAGTGCGTTACAGATATTTACATTACAGTTGCAGATACCGAAAATCTTATTGTCGCCGTCGATGTTGGTGATCTGGTGTACGAAGCCGTTGTCCTCGGCGCGCTTTAAGATGGCCATGGCCTCCTCGTAGGTGATGTCGTGGCCCTTGCCGGTCTCGCGGCAGTAGTCCGCGAAGTCGCCCACGCCGATGCACCAGCCGAAATCATCGTCTGCCACGCCCTCGCCGATAACCTTACGGGAAGCACGGCAGGAGCAGCGGCCTACGCCAATGTGGCCCTCGTATTTTTTCAGCCAATAGGACAGGTGCTCGATATCCATGGACTGATTTTCCATGGAAATGGCTTTTTCCACCGGGATGACATGCATACCGATGCCTGCGCCTCCGGGCGGTACCATCTGGGTAATACCGGCCAGGGGAATGAACGTCATGCGCTCAAAGAACGCAGCCACGTCCGGATGATCCTTCAAACGGGGATTGCTTCCGTCCGGCAGCTCCTCCATGTTGAACAGCTCGGCGGAACCGGGCACGAACATGGGCAGAATATATCTGCGTTCCGTCTGTTCCCGGGTGCGGCCATTGTGGTCGTAATGATAGCCGTAATCGTACTCCAGAAGTCCGATATAGCTCATCTCATCCAGCAGCTTCTGGAATTTTTCTTCACCCTCCTTCGGGATTTTGTTCAGGTGGCACAGCTCGGAAAAGGTGTAGGGCACGCGCTTTTTCATGGATAAGCCGACCTCTGCCATCTCCTCGGTAATGATTTCCGCCAGGCCCCAGTATTCCGGGTCCTCCACCTTAACGCCGCCCATGATGTGTCCGGCTACGTCGGTGATTTTCCGTCCCAGCTTGATGATTTTCTCACTGGGGGCTTTATCGTTTTTGTGGTTCGCGGGCCACTGGTTGTATTGTTCCATGTCAAACATAGGGTCATCTCCTTTTTCTTTTTAATATATTTACTTAGGCGTGCGTGAAAAGTGCAGTTCCCGTAAACCTTCCACTTCGTCACACACCTGCTTCAGTCCGCAGACCCCGCAGTCCATGGTGAGGTTCTGCATCATATGGTCTAACGTCCCGGTAATTCTTTCACTTTCCCGGCCAAGCGCTTCCAGCTCCTGATACGGGAATCCATTCGCCGTCACATAATGGATTTCCACTGCCTCCACCTCCGGGTGGCTGTGAAAGGCCGCGATCATCCGGCTGCCGGTCTTCGCGAAATTCAGACCTTTTTTCAGGGCTTCTTTGCCAATACGGACGCTCTCCCGCCGTTTGGAGGAAGATACCCGCAGCATGAAGCCCTCCGGGTAAAAATGGTAGCGGGTATACTCAAGATTCCGGATAGCCCGGTAGAGCTTTTTCCCCTCGCCCAGGGTATCCTCGCCCACCCGCACCAGGGCGATCCTTGCAAATGGCGTATCAGCGTCGATTCCCGGCAAATCCGTCCCGGTTAAGAACACGCCGTCGCCGGGAACCAGGTCTTTCGAGGCCGTCACCAGGGTGACGCCCAGGGCCGGCAGGCTGCCGCCGCCCAGCTCGTAGGCCATGTCGCTTCGAAGAAGCATGCTCCGGTCGGAAACGGAGGGCCAGGCTGTGGCGTCGTGGGGCAGCTGCTGCTTTTCACTGCTCAGCAGTGCCCGGACTTTCCTTATGGTTTCATCATACAGCTTCATTATAAATGCTTATCCCTGTCGATTTTATCGTAATGCTTTTCAAAAAGCGGCGCCAGCGCGGCGGTCAGCTTCATATCCAGATTGAAGAAATAGACCACAAAGGACAGAACGAACAAAACTGCCGCAATAATCGCGATTATCACGATTGCATGTAAAATTCCTGTCATTCTTTATGCCTCCTTCGCCATGCCTTTCTGTCTTGCGAACTCCGCCGCTCCCAGGGCTCCCATGAGCTGCGGGTCGATGGGAAGCTCGGTAACCTTCAGCTTCAGTACCTTTTCAATGGCCGCCTTCAGGCCCTCGTTCTTTGCACAGCCGCCGGTCAGGGTCACACTGCCTACGGCTCCGGCCTTCTTGCTCATGACAAAGCAGCGCTTCGCCACGGAAAGCTCGATGCCCGCCGCGATCTCGTCCATGGGCTTGCCCTCACCCACCAGGGAAATCACCTCGGATTCGGCAAAAACCGTACACTGGGATGTAATCGGAATCACATTTTTCGCCTGTAAGGAAAGTCTGGAAAACTCGGTCAAATCCATTTCAAAGGCTCTGGCCATGGCCTCGAAGAACCGTCCCGTTCCCGCCGCGCATTTGTCGTTCATGGCAAAATTCAGCACCGTGCCATCCGTATCCACAGCGATACCTTTTACGTCCTGTCCGCCGATGTCGATAATAGCACGGACGCTCGGATCCGCCACATGGACGCCCATGGCGTGACAGCTGATCTCAGAGATATTTTCATCCGCAAAGGGCACCTTATTGCGGCCATAGCCGGTGCCCACCAGATAGGCCAGGTCCTCGGCGCTTCCAAGCTCCGGCACCTTCTCCACGGCCTGCTTTAAGGCGTCCTCGGCGCTTAAAACCGCGTTGATACGGCTTCGAAGCGTCACGTCGGACACCATTTTCCCATTCTCGTCGATAATGACGCATTTTGTATACGTACTTCCGGAATCACATCCGCCAAAATATTTCATGTCTCTCTCCCCCTTCTTACCATGCAGAGCCTGAATTCTTACCATGACTGCTCGTCCGTCAGAATCTCCAGGCTCGGATCCAGCGGTTCTTCCCGGAACACGGTCCGCATGTAACGGTTTACCTGATCGCGGATGGCCTGTCTGGAAATGACTCTCGGATCAAACAGGTCGTGGGTTACCCAGATCAGATGGATGCCCTTCTCCCGGGCCTTCTCCTCAAACTGGCCGTGCATACCGGTCAGGGCCTTGCAGCTCATGTGCTCCCACAGAATGACCGTGTCAGCCCGGAACTCCTCGCAGAACTCCCAGAGCTCGTCCAACAGAACCCTGTAGCCGCCGTGAGTCCGATTTCTCATGATCATATTCTCGGTCAGCCACGCCATATCATAGATGGCCTGCTCCTTGTCATCCTCGGACAGCACCCTGGTGGACACCATGGACAGCATATCCGTCAGCGGCAGGATGCCCCAGCAGTTCTGCAGCCAGATCAGGAAATCAAAGTAGAAATGGGACTGCACGCCCCAGACGATGGCCCGGTGGCGGTACTCCGGCAGGACCTTATGCTTCGCCTTGTAAGCCTTCTCCGCCAGTGCCGTAATCTTTCTGTCTGCCTCCAGGAAGTCCGGATCCTTGCCGCAGATGGCCATGTAATTGGTCTCTGTATACAACGCCAGGTTGGAGCCGAACACCTGCGGGTAATCGGTCTTATTCATTTCCAGCCACTCCAGACGGTGGCGGGTGGACTCATTCACGCGCCCGGCACAGGTGAAATAAGCGTCCCAGTCCCATTTCTCCCCGGTCTGCTCTTCAATGAACTTGATACAGTTCCGAATTTCCTGGGCTGCGTATTCCTGCACGTCCTCCTCCTGATGGCGGAGGGGCGCCGCCAGCTGGAAGCAGGGCACGCCGTCCTCCAGCTCCAGCCGCTTGGAAATGACGCTGTTGCCCATGAGCGACCCATCGCAGGTGGTGTTGCACTGTACCGCGCAGGCGCCCAGTATCGGAAAATCGTCGTCGATGGATACGCCCGCCTCGGCCTCCGGCATGGGACATACGTCGCCGGGCAGACCGTATTCCTGTGCCACGTCAATGTAATGGCAGGCCCCGTACTGATTCAGAAGCACCGATACATAGACCGCCGGCGTCTCACGGCTCAGTCCCTTCAGGGTCGGGAAGCCCATCATCACGGCCGTCATCTCATTTTCATCCATCAGGACCACCTTGTCGGACAGCTTCTTGTCGTTGCCGATGCGGCGATCCGCCTTGAACAAATTGTCCAGAAGCTTCGCCACGTCCGCCATAACCAGGTCGAACTCGGTATGGGCGATACGAAGCTGCGGACCGCGCAGCCCCTGCGTGTGCCGATCCACCATCATGGGCGCGGCCAGATAGTTGGCCATCCAGCGATAGCGGAAAAAGGCTTTGATGTTCCGGGGCTTCACGATGAATTTTGACAGAATCCACATAATATGTAACCAACGGGTGTAATCATAAAAGGTGTCCTTCAGTCCCCGCCATTCTCTGCGGTTCCGAACCTTGCCGATGGTGTAGAAGCTTCCCAGCGGCTCGCTTCCCCATTCTTTTCCCATTATTTCCCACCTCCCTGGATTTTCTTAATTTCGATGCTCTCCACGAAGGCCTGGACACGGGTGCGAAGCTGTCCGGAATGACCCACCGCATAGGGGCGGTCCACCGACAGCACCGGGTAATGGTACTCGTCCCGGAGTACCTGGGTTCCCACCGTCCGCTCGTATGCCCAGGGATCGCAGAATTTCATCTGCTCATAGATGATACCGTCTGCATGATATTCCTCCGCCAGCTTCGCCACATAAGCGCGCCGTCCCTGAATCTTCTCCTGATTCATATAGCGGGCGCACTGGGCCCGGTTCATATACTGACGGCAAATCTGCGTCAATGCATCCTCATCCTCCGTCAGAATGATTTCATCCCTGCCCGGAAATGATCCGTAACAGAAGCGGTCGGCGCACACGTAAGCGCCGCAGTCCTCAATGAGCTTCACCACATCCACATCATCCACCTCGGAGCCCACCAGCACCACCCGGGCACGGTATTTCTTTGTGTCCGGTTCTCTGGTTTTCAGCTCCTCCAGGGTCTCCTCCAGAACCGGAATCAGCATGTCCTTCGGCGCCACATAGGTAGCCATGGTCAGGATATGGAACTCGTAGCCGGTGATGCGCGGATGCTCCTCCTTCCGGTATTCGCCGATGGCGCGGATCAGCTGACAGACACGGTTGTGCTCCGCCACGGCCTGACGGATGGCACTGTCGGACACATCGATGCCGAAATGCTCTTTTAAGGGCGTCAGCACATGGTTCCGGCACTGCAAGGTATAGAGATTCAGGCCGTTTTCATCATTTTTCATGGGAATCTCCATGTATTCATAAAAGAAGTCCGGCTTCTCCATGGTGTGCAGAAGCTCCATATTCTCGATGCAGCGGTTCAGCATAGTGCAGCCGTCCGGCGTGATCAGACAGTCCGTGAAGTTGTAGCCGCCTTCCATGGCACGCTCCAACAGAGCTCTGGTGTACTCGCACAGGAAGCTGGTCATATAATAGGTGGCCATTTCCATGGAGCCGGTCCGGGGCGCCCGAAGACGCACCGAGAATGTCCCCGGAAGATTCAGAAGCGGTTCCGGAACATTTTCACAGACCGTGGCGATGCATTTGCGGCCCTCACCCTGGGCCTGACGCACCAGATCGTTGTTGGCGTCCTCTAAAAGCCGCTCCAGCTCATAGAGATGCTTTAAGTCTTTCATTCCCTCTCTCCCCTCAGTTTTTCTTATTATCAAATGCTTTTAATGTTCCCCGTCCAGCAGACCGATTTTCGTCAGGGCTTCCCGTGCGCCCCGGACGATGGCCGCATCCTTTGGCAGGAAAAATACATTTTCTCCCTTAAGATCAAATTCCGCCAGGGCCGCGTCCGACGGGATGTAGGCCAGCACCGGGATATCGCCCATATCCAGATACTGCTTCACATCCATAGAGGGCAGCCGGTTGGCGATGGCTCCCACCTGCTCGTACATGACCAACTCGTCCGCCACTTTTTTAATGGTCCGGATGACCTGCGTGCCCTTGCGGCTGGAATCGGTGATGAGAAGAAGGTGCGTCACCTTCTCCATGACACGGCGGTTGATCTGCTCAATGCCCGCTTCTCCGTCGATGACCACGTAGTCAAAATTGTCAGCCAGGATGCTGATGACCTCCTTCAGGTACAGGTTTACCTTGCAGTAGCAGCCTGCTGCCTCCGGTCGTCCCACGGCGATGAAGCTGAAGCCGCCAGCCTCAACCAGGGCATCGAAGATGCGGTAACGTGCCTCGCCCAGCAGCTCCACCGCGTCCCGGGTGTCGCCCTTCTCAGCTGCCGCTACGACGGCTTTCCGGATGTCGTCAATGGTGGTCTCCACCTCAATGCCCAGAGCCGTGGACAATCCCACCGCAGGATCCGCGTCAATGGCCAGGATGCGGCTGTCCGGGTGGTTTTCTGCCAGCAGGCGAACAATGTTGGCCGCAATGGAGGTCTTACCTACGCCGCCTTTTCCGGCAACGGCGAGGATTTTGGTATCATGCTTTTCTTTGTCTGATGGCATAAAATGTTCTCCTCTCTTCCTCTAGCTTCTCCAGCTTTTTGCCTCTCTCACAATCCAGTCAGCCAGCGCCTCTACGCCCTCGCCGGTCTTTGCGGAAATGTAGAGAATCGTGATATTCGGATTCCTGAGCTTCGCGTTCGCCTCTAATTTTTCTTTACTGAAATCAAAATACGGCATCACATCCGTCTTATTCACCACCAGCAGATCGCATTTCTCATACATCAGCGGATACTTCAGCGGCTTATCGTCGCCCTCAGGTACGGACAGGATTGTCATATTTTTCACAGCTCCTGTGTCGAACTCCGCCGGACAAACCAGATTGCCCACATTTTCCAGAATCACCAACTCCGCGTCGTCGAGGCCGAACTCGTAAAGCCCCTGTCTCGTCATATCCGCGTCCAGGTGGCACATGCCGCCGGTGTGGATCTGGATGGACTTTACTCCCGCTTTTGTCATGGTCTCCGCGTCCACCGCCGAGTCAATATCAGCCTCCATCACGCCCATTTTGATACGGCCTTCCAGGGCCTTCGCCAGCGCCAGCAGTGTGGTGGTCTTCCCTGATCCCGGTGAGGACATCAGATTCAGCAGGAATACCTTCTTCTCCTTCAGCTCCTGCCGGAGTCTCTCCGCGTCCGCGTCGTTGTCCGCGAAGATGCTGCGCTTCACTTCTATGATTCGAATTTTATCTTCCATTTCATAACGCTCCCATTCTTTTTGATCGTATATTATCATTTTCTGACATTATTACACACTTGTAAAGTGGCAAAATTGCCAAAAAAATCACAATCTCTTTTATGGTCGTGGTCTGACCAGATTTTATACATCTTTTCCAGGAAGCCTTCCGTTATTCTCTGGTTTTGGTCTGACCAATTTTCATTGACTTACCCATGATTCCATGCTATATTGAAGCTGTTGAAGCCGCAGGGTTCAAAACCATCTGCGGTTGTTTTCTGTCCTGCTTTACAGGAATTTTATAGGAAATGAGGTGCTTACTTGGCTTTTAGGAAAATTGACGCGCCTTCGATTAAGGAGTTGTTTCTGAGCCAGATGGAGGAAATGATTCTCTCCGGCGAGCTGAAGCCGGGAGACAAGCTGCCGCCGGAGCGGGAACTGGCAGATACCATGGGAATCAGCAAAACTGTAGTACACGAAGGCATCCGGGAGCTTTCAAGACGGGGCTTTCTCGACGTGCTGTCCCGGAAAGGCGTCCATGTGGCCGACTATACCCGTACCGGCAACCTGGATACGCTCTTTGCCATGATCCGTTACCGGGGCGGTATGCCGGATCGGAAAATTCTGATCAGCCTTCTGGACACCCGCCTTTACCTGGAATGCCCTGCCCTGCGAATTCTCTGTGAGCGGCAGGATCCGGCAGACCTTGCGAAGCTCTCCGAAATTCTGGATGCTGTCCGGAAAGCCTTAGACCTGGATATCACGGACTTCGCGTCAGCCCTGTTCCTATATCGCCGGACCATCGTAACGCTGACCGGCAACTGCATCTCGCCGCTGGTGATGAACGCGTTTTTCCAGTCTTCCATTACGGCCTGGACCGATTGCTGCGAATACATCGGGCGGGAACGGCTTCTGGAGATTTTGTCAGAAACCAGTGATTGCATCCGTCAGGGCAATGCAGATCGGGCTGTGGAGCTTTTCACCGGGTGCATTGAACAATTTAAAGCGCATCTGAACGATGCTTATTAACCATGTCATTTATGAAAAATAGAAACACCAAAGACATACGCAAAAAAGGAGATTTTTTATGAAGCTGTTACATTGGATACAAAAGCAACGGAATCGAAAAGCTGGCTTTACACTGGTGGAGCTCATCGTAGTACTGGTCATTCTGGCTATCCTGGCTGCGCTGCTGGTACCGGCGCTGACCGGATATATGGATAAAGCGAAGGAGAAGCAGGTGATAGCGGAAACGCGGTCGCTTTTGACGGCGATTCAGACGGAAGCTTCTGAATTGTATGCAGAAGACAAAATTCCACAGGATAACCTGTCGCTTCAAAAATATCCTGCCCTTGCTTCGAAAAACGGCGCCGCCTCAGACGCCGGCACCTATTTTCTTACATCAAATGAGTTAAAAGAAAACTACAATAAGATAGTCTCTTTAAGCGAATTAAAAAGTCTTGAAAATGGCAAAGGCTCTTTTACCTGTGCCGTAGATGGTAAGGGGAAAGTACGCTCTATTATTTATAATGCTGGAAATGGTTATACCGGGTTATATTTTGCCGAAACAGCTGAATATATGGCTGTTAAAGCTTCAACAAGTGAAAATGCGGGCGCTTATGACCTTTATTTTAATAAGGTTATTGCGACCCATTATTATGCGGCTAATCCACAATTGGATCTCTGGGGACGCACTATGATTCTGTTTCAACTGGGATATGGAGATTCTCCCGAATATAATTAAATTCGACCGTGCGCTGCCTATTGAAAATATTTATTGACAAGCCCCGCCTCGTCTGCTATCATAGACCCAACATAAAAAAGGATTCCGTGAGGGAGTAGTTTGCACGCAAGTGTGGTTTGTCAACAACCTCGGTGCCTGTGGCACCTGGCAAATCTTAAAAAATGAGACTCATGTATACCGTTCTTTTCGGGAAAGGTATATAGGAGTCTTTTTTATGTGCCGGGGTTGTATCTGTGATACGGTTCCGATTCCATTTCCAAGGAGGATTTTCTATGAACACATTTTTTCAGAGCGTACCCTTCGCTGTGGTACTGCTCATCATTGGTTTTGCGTTTCTGGTAAAAGGCGCCGACGCCTTTGTGGAGGGCAGCAGCAGTATTGCCAAGCATTTCCACGTACCGTCGCTTATCATCGGCATGACCATCGTAGCCATGGGAACCAGCCTGCCGGAGACGGCAGTCAGCGTCACCGCCTCCATCGCGGGCAGCAATGCCCTGGCCGTCAGCAACGCCGTAGGCTCTAACATCTTCAACCTGATGGTGGTCATCGGCGTCTGCGCGGTTCTGACTCCGGTAGCCGTTCAAAAAAGCTCTCTGAAAATCGATATTCCCTTTTCCATAGTCTGCGCCCTGCTGCTCCTGGTGCTGGGCCACGATCGCATGATGCTGACTCGGGTCAACGGCCTGATTCTCATCGTTCTGTTCGCCTTTTTTATTCTGTATATGATCCGGTCAGCCCAGCACTCCATGAACACTGAGGACTCGGAATTTGCCGCAGAGGCCGCAGACATGAAGGTCATGTCCGTGCCTAAGAGCCTGATTTTCATCGTCATCGGTATCGCGGGTATCACGCTTGGCAGCGACTGGGTCGTGGATGGCGCCAAAACCATCGCTTCCGCTTTCGGCATCAGCGAGAATCTCATCGGCCTGACCATCGTGGCCTTCGGTACCAGCCTGCCGGAGCTGATGACCTCCATCGTGGCGGCACGCAAGAATGAGGTGGACATGGCGCTGGGCAACGCCGTAGGCTCTAATATCTTCAACATCCTGATGGTCCTCGGTATCGCCTCCGCCTTAAGCCCCATCGCCTTTATCCAGGAAAATATCATCGATATCATCATCCTGGTAGGCTTCAGCTTCATCGTGTGGCTCATGGCCTGGACGAAGCACAGGCTCGACAAAATCGAAGGTCTGGCTATGATTCTGCTGTATGCGGGATACGTGGTTTATATTTGTGTAAGATAAAGAAGGGCCGGAGATCCATTTTAACCAATGGTCTCCGGCCTTTCTTTTATCCTGCTATGTAACTATAATTTCATCTGTTTCCGTAATTTTAATATAGGTAGTTATGTCAATCCTCTTTTACTGTCTTTTCTTTCTCCGGATCGCCACTGCGATGATACCTGTCGCTGCCACGGCCAGGAGCATCCATGCCAGCGGCTGGTTCCGGTCGCCGGTAGCCGCGGAGGTTACCGGGGCTTTGGATGATCCGCCGGAGCTTCCGGTCTTCTTATCATCCGGCTTTGTCTCGATCTTCGTGTCCTTGCAGACAATCGCGTAATCGGAGAACTTGTCAGTCTCGAAGGTGTATTCCCTCGTATCCTTGTCGAAGCTTCCGTTCAGGACGGTCAGCTCCCCATCATGCATCCGAAGAATGAAGTATTCACGGGAAATGGTGCTGTCCGTGTTCACAAGCTCGTCCGGAATACGGATAGTCAGGCGAATCTTCGCGCCCGGCTCTGAAATACGCTCCACGTTCTCGCCTATCTGACGAAACAGCTCCGCACTGAAGTATACAAGCTTTGCGTTTTCTCCGGCTGTCTTCTTCGCTTCCTGTTCAAAGGCAGCTTTCTCTTCCTCTGCCAGATCGGTCTTCGTGATTTCCACCCAGACCTTCGCCTCTTTTCCTTCCGCTATGGCTGTCTTCTCTGCCTCACTAAAGATTCCCGGCGCGTCCAGCAGCTCCTTCTTTGTATTATAGATACCACCGGAAGCAATCGGCGCGTCCTGCGTAATCTCCAAATCCACGCGCAGGTCGCCCTGACCAGTTCCATCCTCATCCGGAGACTGTCCCGTCGCCGGAATCACCTCGTACATCTTCTGACCGCAGCCTTCCCGTCCGCAGGTCTTCTCCTGCCGTCCGTTCTCTGTAGCCGTGGCTTCCTTTACCACCTTCCATTCTCCGGTCCAGTCATGTCCCAGCGCCGGGATTTCCACGGACGCTATCATCACCTTTTCGCACACGGAGCAGCTTCGCTCCTCTGTGGAACCGTTCTTTGTACAGGTGGGCGCTGCCGCAGCCGCGGATACCTTCGCCTGATCGTGATCCCCGATGGTAAAGGCTCCTGCTTTGTCAGAAACTGTAATCTCATAATTGGGATTCTCACTCTCTGCGCCTGCTGCCAGACCTGCCATAATTTTGTAGGCTCCGGCCGTCTCGCCTTCCTCACGGCTCACGGTAATTCCCTTCAGACTGTCTCCCTCTGCCAGAGTTCCTTCTGTAATGCGGTAAGTCAGCTTCGGATCTGCCTTCTCTATATGCTTCCCTGCGTCATCTGCCTGAATGGTAACCGCCGCTTTTTGAATGGTAAATGCAGCGGTCTTCTCGTCCGGAAGCTGATAATTCGCGTTGTCCAGGGCTGCCGCTTCCGCCCTATAGATTCCGGCTGCCTTCTGCGCGCCCTTCATGCCTGTTACCTGACAGCTATCTCCATCGTAAAGGGAACTGCTGTCCACAGTCACGGTGGGGATTTTTTCGGTTCCGTCATAAGTAAACATCGTGGTTTCCCATGTAAGCGCCACCGTTTTCGGCGTAATCGTAATGGTCCGGGAGCCGGTCTCTGTCTCATAATTTTCGCTTGTTACCTGATAATATACGGTGTAGGTTCCCGCGTCGCAATACGTAACCGGAGCACTCTGCCAGGACGCGTCCTCAGAAGCCCGATAAGAAATCTCCGCGTCTGCAGGCTCAGTCACCGTCACGGTAATGCCATGCTTCTGTCCATCATAGGTTCCGCTGTAATCCTCAGCCGTCAACGTCATCCGCTTTTTCGTAATGGAAAATTCCTTTGTATCCACCGCCTCTGTATGGCTGTCATCCTGCGCCACCGTAACACGTACCACGTAGGTTCCATAATCCTTCGGGGCCTCTTTTGTGTAGGTGCTGTCATCCGCGCCCTTCACCTTGTATACAATCGTTACGTTGGCGTCATTTGTACCCCGCTCGTTGTCGGTGGTAATACTCGGCTTGCTGACCGGTCTGCCATCGTATACCTTCGACTGTTCGCCAAGAATGGTTACAACGCCCTGCGCTCTGCTGACCACAACCGTAATCGTAGAATCCGCAGGCTTCTCACCCTCGGCTCCATCCTCCCAGGCATGGCCGTTGGCGTCGTACGCTGCGGTCAGGGTATGGGCTCCGTCTGTCAGGGACTTCAGGTAAGCTGCTGTCAGAATCAGGTGCTTCTCTCCGTTTACCTCTTTTATCTGATAAGCTCCCGCTGCTACATCCTCTGTTCCTTCTTTTATAGAAGCAACCGTATTCTCCGCCACCCGGATTCCGGTATCCTGATCCGCTGTGGTCGTCTTTACGAAGCTCACTTCTCCGGTGGCTGTGGCGTCTGTGTAGACTACCACGCCGTTGGAATTCAGAATGGTAACGTTCCCGGCGTTATCGGTGATTTTGAAGTAAAGAATCTGGCTGGCATTGGCCGGTATGGCAAGACGGTTTGAATCATCCAGTTTTTTCCAGTATCCATTTTCCTGATATCCGCCGGGCACATTCACGCTCTGGTACTCAATCCTCGCCGCACCGCTTACTTCGTCCGCCGCCGTTACCGTAATTTCTGCTTTCTCCCTGAAAAACCATTTCCACAGAATCCTGTCTGTCTGCTCAATCTCTCTTGTGTTAATCTGAAGCTTACCGGTGGGCGCTGTCAAATCCACTTTGATAACCGGCAATGCTGTCGGAGCTGTAATATATCCGGTAGCTGTCTGTCTCAGACAATACGTCTGCTTTTCATTATGGCTTCCTGAAACAGCATAGACAAAACTATCCTGCCAGGTTGCTCCGTCATCGGCAGAAATCTGGTAACCGTCAGCCGCTCTCAGTGTTACCTCTGACACGTACCAGCCGTTCTGCCCCTCTGTTCCGGTCACGCTGAGCGGGCTTTCCGGGGCTGTGAGATAGGCGATACTCCAGCTCTGGGATGTATTTGCGGCGCTATCCAGGGTGTAGTTGGGATTGCCCAGCGCTGTCACCCTTGCTGTATAATTTCCTGCCTCTGTTTCTGTGTTTCCGATATATTCCAGTTTAAAGCTATCATCTGTATCCGGAGAAACCTTATTCGTTACAGTGGCCGTGACAGACTGGGCGTCGCCCTTATAGGTTAGCTTTGTCTCACTCCACTGAAGCGCTGCAGGTCTCGGAAGAATCGTAAACTCTGCCGTTTTACTGCAGGCTTCATACAGATCCGTAGCCGCGTAGGTGGCCTTTACTGTGTAGGTTCCCGCGTCGTTCGGCTGGGTTGCGGCTGCCTGTTCTTCGGACTGGCTGCTCAACCAATAGGTGTAGGACACATCCTGATTTGTCGTGCTGCTTGTGGACGCTGTCCAGGTATCGCCGTAAATAATATCGGTTTTCGCCGAATCGGTATTGGCTACCGTTACATCCCCCATGGAACCGGCTGCCTTCTTCACGGTCAGGGTGGCGACGGCTTCTCCTTCACTGTAAAGCGGATCTCCCGCAGTATCGTTGACTGCCGATGTGGTGACCTTGATTTTGAAGGTGCCGCATTTCGTTACTGTCAGCCTATGATTTTCATCCAGCGTTCCGGTGCCGGTCACGCCCTCTCCTGTCAGAAGCTCATATGTCACGGTAACCTGGTCCTTATAGGGCGCCAGGCGGGAATCCAGGGTAAAGAATCCGGTTACATCGATCGGATTTTGCGCGTCATAAGTGACCTCCTCGCCCTGCGGCTTCACTACCGTATGCACGATTTGGTAAGAGCCCTTCGGAATCGTAATCTCCACCGGCGCGCTGGCGAAATTGGACTCATGCTCGCCGTTTACCTGCTCCGCGATCAGGTAGGCATGATAATCCACGCCACACTGTTTATCTCTTAAGCCTTCCGGAACCGTGAAGCTCTTTTTTCTGGATTGATCCACGTAAATTCCATAGTCATTTTTATTGGAAAATTGCTGCCCCTCTATTTTCTCATACGCAAGCAGCTTTGCGTCACTATCCTCATAGGGCTTATCAAAAAACAATACGGACACCTGGTTAATTCGGTAGGTGGTCCAATTCGTATTACGCAATGTATAAGAAACCGTCACCTCGTCCTCTGTTCGCTTAATGTCAGTAGTATCCGGCTCAATCTTTATATTTTCTCTGTCATAATCATTCTTCCCTGCCAGTAGCGTCAGTTTATACTCTGCACCCAGTTTTCCTGCTTCGCCTGTTACCACCTCGGAAAGCAGGATCTTCGACAAATCCACATTGGTCGTCATACCGCCGCCGGCAGTCGTATCTTTCCCCTGTACGATGGTTCCGTCCGTCGTCACGTAAGACTCCCCGCCGTGCAGCCACCATTTAATTTCTTTGCCAGAACCGATAAGACTCTTTCCTCTTCCCGCACCGGTATCTGAATTGCTATAGCCATACCGTCCGGATTTGGCCTGCTCCGGCGTTAAAATAAAGAACGGGCAATTCTCTCCTCCGGTTTCTGTGATCGTACTGACCACAAGTGCGTTCTTTTCTGCAGTCTTTGAGTACCCGTAAAAGTCAGACATATAAGAAATAACCGGGTAACCTGACGATTTATCGCTGCTATATTTTCTTTCGTCTACCTTCAGGCCTTCACTGTCCAAAAACAGGGTATGTTCTCCGTTTTTGCCCAGCTCCGTGGTATCCTTGGACAGCACGCGGTACTTTACCGGTTTTCCCGGATTATTCAAAGCATTATAGTTAAAGCTATACCCAAACCACACATAGCTTCCGCTCCAGGCGTCTGTTTCCGTCGGAATCGCCGGATTGCGCATAATGGAAGTACCAAGCCCCAGGCTGCGGCTGGTTACCGTACCGTCTGCGTCTGTGGCTGTGATGGCAGCAGTGCGGGGAATGAGGGTCAGATTCGAATATTGTGTATCCTGCACCGTCCCCATATCGTATTCCTGATCGCTGAATACATAGTTCGCGTTCGTCACATTTCCAAATTTGGTAATCGTAACCGGCTTTTCTTCTGTCGACGCCACATCTGTGGTAACACCAATCCGCATCTTCTCACCGGGATCCTGCACATAAATCCTTTGATTCTTACACAGATATACATTATCTGGCGTCGTTCCGTCTAATGCGGTATTTCCGTCGATGACGGTATCACGGGATACCTGAAAGGAACCTTCATCCGCGTTCTCGCAGTAAATACCGCCGCCTTTTTCTGCCTTATTTCCTGTGATTTTTATATTATATAAATAAACCTTTCCCTCATCGTCGCCCTTACTGCTGCTGCCGCTGATCGCAATACCGCTTCCCTCATATCCTTCTGCATGGGTAATCCGATTGTCCGCTTCCTTACAGTCTGTCAGGTGGAGCTTTCCCTTCGTTGACACGGAAATCGCAGCGCCATTCCCCTTCATCGTGATACTCTTTCCGCTCAGGCACAGATATGTCCATCCTGTCGGCACATTCCAGGTTTCGGTTAATTCCACATCATTTACCAGATAATAATTTCCTGCTTCTGTGGGCAGGGAATCTGTCCTGTTCCAGGGGGTAAACGTATAGCTACTGTATTTCCACCCACATGCCGGATGCAGCTTTATATGCTCATCCCAGCTTGTACCTGTGTACCCGCACATATAATGCGTCTCCGACTCCCCCACCTGTACCTCATAGGGTTCGCTGGCGTAATCGGTTCCATATAAATCATTGTTATACTGTCCGGAGGTCTCGTCCGTTCCTTCCGGGTCTGCCGATGTCTCGCCCGTTCCTTCCGGGTCTGCCGGTGTCTCGTTATCCTCCGGAGCGTCCGTATTCTGCTTCGGAGCAGAGCCTGGCTTTGTATTTTCATTCACGCCCGGCTGCTCTCCATCGTTCTCCGGTTCGTCCTGTCCTTCGGTCTCTCCGGACACAGCCGCCCGGCCTTCTGTATCCTCCGGCTCCACGGCTGTCTGCTCCGCCGCCGATGCCAGCGCTGTCACATCTACGCTTCCAAGCGTCAGTGCCACCGCCGTCAGAATCGCCAGAAAGCGCATTCCGCTGTTTCCTCGTAAGTATTTTCTCATGTCCCCGCTCCTTTGTGTGATTTTAAAATTGCATTACCCATATTTTAACATAAAATAATTTTTTATATTACTTTTTGGCGCGAATTGCACATATACGGCGCGAACAGTAATTTCTGCATTTGCTTTACTTCCGAAAATCCCATATAATAGAAATAATATGATTTTTATCCATACACAGGAGGATTTCCATCATGCTGCTTCAGGCTCTGACACTTACGCATCACATTACCACCATGCTGTTCGGCATCTTTTTGTCGGCCTTTTTCCTGGGCGTAAAACAGGAGCGGAAAAATGTCCTGCTGCTCCTGTCGGTAGGACTGATTTGCCTGCTGCTCTATATCCCTTGCACTCTTCTGCTGGATGAGACTTACACAGATCCCATTTACCCGCTACTGGTACATCTCCCTCTGCTGCTGGTGCTGGTTTTCCACTATAAGTTCCGCTGGCTGCCTGCGTTCATATCTATTCTGACTGCCTATCTGTGCTGTCAGTTCAGCAACTGGATCGGTATCCTGTTTCTGTCCCTGTCCGGTTCGGAAGTGCTCTACTACCTGAGCCGGATTCTGGTGACGCTGAGCGTATTCTTCTTCCTGAGCCGGAACCTCTGTCAGACCACGGCGCTTCTTTTTTCCAAGTCCAACCGGGAGTTGTGTATTCTGGGCGCTATGCCGCTGGTCTACTACCTTTTCGATTACGCCACAACGAAATTTTCCACACTGCTGTATTCCGGCAGTAAGGTAATCGTGGAATTTCTGGCATTTTCCATGTGCCTCTCCTATGTGGTATTTCTTCTGGTGTACTTCCGGGAATATGAAATGAAACACCGCGCGGAACAATACGGAGAACTAATGGATATGCAGCTTGACAGCCTGCGTACCGAGATTGACCAGACACGCGTCAGCGAACACCGCCTGGCGATTCTCCGGCACGATATGCGCCATCATCTGGCAGCGATTGAGACCTTCATCCGGCAGCAGAAGACAGATCGTGCCCTGGAATATATCCAGGAAATCAACCGTCACTATGACAATACGGTCATCCGCTCCTTTTGCAAAAATGAGTTGCTGAACTCGGTGCTCTCTATCTACAGCACCCGATTTTCGGAAAAGGGCATTTCCTTCGACTCACAGATTCAGGTGTCGGAAAGCCTGCCCTGCCCGGAGCTGACCTGCTGCGCCATTCTCTCAAATATCCTGGAAAATGCCATGCACGCGGTCGAAAAGCTGCCGGAGGAAAGACGTCAGATCAGTCTGAATATTTTCGAAAAATCCGGTCATCTGCTGATGCTGGGAAAAAATTCCACCGATGTACCGCCGGTTTTCTCCGATGATGTTCCGGTTACGAAAAGAAGCGACCACGGTATCGGCGTGCAGAGTATCATTTACTATGTAGAAAAAGAACAGGGTCAGTACCAGTTTTATATGGAAGGCCGGGACTTTGTCGTCCGTATCATTCTGTAAGGGGAGTTTTATATGATTAAGATTGCCATCTGCGATGATGAAACTGCATTTCTCACGGAACTATGTGCGATGCTTCGCTCCTGGGCCGCGTCCCGGGAGCTTGTGCTGCAGCTTTTTCCCTTTACCAATGGAGATAAGTTGATTGCCGCCTGCGAAGAAAGCCCGGCGGATCTGGTGATTCTCGATATTATGATGCCGTTTCCCGGCGGAATGGATACGGCAAAGGCGCTGCGGCAGAAGGAATCTCATGTGCCGCTCATCTTTCTGACCTCCTCCCCGGAATTTGCCCTGGAATCCTACGAGGTCCGGGCTTTCTGGTATCTTCTGAAACCTGTTTCGGAAGAACGGCTTTTCTCTGTGCTGGATCAATGGCTCACCTCCATGCAGGCGTCTCTTCGCCATTTCGCAGCCCGGACAATCTCAGGCTATCAGAATATCTACCTCCGGGATGTGGAATATCTGGAGGCCCGCAATAAACTGGTTGCCGTCGTGTTCCGAGACGGCTCTGTCCTGGAAATCAAAGAGCCCTTCCACCGGTGCGAAGAATTTTTCACACCGGAAAAGGGCTTCTACAAATGCCACCGCAGCTATCTGGTGGCTTTAAACTGCGTCGAGACCTTCTCCAAGGCCGAGCTGCGCACCAAATCCGACGCACGGATTCCCATTTCCCGGGATAATGGAGTGGCCTTTAAGGACGCTTACTTTGCTTATATGTTTCCGGAGCGTTAGTCGGTTAAATCTTCTCCGTTGGTACGGATTACTTTCTGATACCAGTCAAAGGAATCCTTCTTTTCTCTGGACAGGTCGCCGGTTCCGTCGTCGAATTTATTTACATAGATGAAGCCGTAGCGCTTGGCCATCTCGCCGGTGGATGCGGACACCAGATCGATGCAGCCCCAGGGAGTATAGCCCATCAGGTCTACGCCGTCCTCTGCGGCCTCCCGCATGGCTTCGATGTGCTTACGCAGGTAATCGATCCGGTAGCTGTCATGGACACGTCCGTCCGCGCCCTTCTCGTCTCTGGCTCCCAGACCATTTTCCACCACCATAATCGGCAGCTGATAGCGCTCATAGATCTCATTCAGCGTATAACGCAGGCCATCCGGGTCTATCTGCCAGCCCCACTCCGAAGCGGTCAGATACGGATTTTTCGCGCCGCCCGCCAGGTTGCCTGCCACCTCTTCCGAATTTTCGTGGGTCGTGATACAGGTGGACATGTAGTAGGAACAGGTGTAGAAGTCTACGGTTCCCTTTTTCAGAATCTCTTTTTCTTCCTCTGTGATCTGCAGATCGATCCCATTTTCCCGGAAATACCGATCCATATAGCACGGATACGCGCCGCGGATCTGCACGTCGGAACAGAACCAGTTCAGCACATTGTTATGCTGCTGGGTCGCCAGGATATCCTTCGGATCACAGGTCAGCGGGTAGGCGGTCAGGAACACGTTCATATCGCCTAACTGAAACTGGGGATAATGCGCATGGGCGTAAGCCACCACCTTCGCGGAAGCCACCAGCTGATGATGCAGGGCGGTATAGCGAAGCTGCGGCGTGATCTGGATGCCGTTTACCGGGCCGCTATAGCCTTTCACAGTTCCCAGTGACAGGGTCGTGCCAAGCTGGGTGGTGCCGCCGTTGATCTCATTGAAGGTCAGCCAGTACTTCACCAGATGCTGATACCGCTCAAAGACTACGTGGCAGTAGCGCTCGAAATGGCCGATAACCTCTTCCCCCGCCCAGCCGTTGTAAGCCTCCACGAGACCGTAGGGCAGCTCGTAATGGCTTAAGGTCACCAGAGGCTCGATGCCGTATTTCTGACACTCTTTGAATACATTTTCATAGAACTGAAGACCCGCCTCGTTGGGCTTCTCCTCCATGCCGGTGGGGAAGATTCGGGTCCAGTTGATAGACGTACGGAAGACCTTGAAACCCATTTCCGCAAATAAGGCGATATCCTCTTTGTAATGATAATAGAAATCAATGGCCTCGTGGCTGGGATACAGCCGTCCCGGCTCTACCTTTGTGGTAATGCTTTTCGGACATTCTTTGGTGCCGTTGGTACAGAGATCCGGCACAGACACGCCCTTGCCGTCCACATCCCAGGCTCCCTCAAACTGATTGGCGGCGCAGGCGCCTCCCCATAGGAAATCTTTTCTAAATGACATGATTCTGCTCCTTTATCGCTTTTCACTGCTTATGAAATCGGGATTTTTCTTGATCAGTTTTTCGTTCTCTTCATAGATAATCGACGCCTTTTCCCGGGTCAGCTTCTCATTTTCCTCGTAATCCATCTTGTACAGGAAGGAAAACAGGCAGTCCAATACGAAATGAAAGGCGCTGTACACCGCGAAGGTATCGATCTTGGCCGTATAAGAGCGTTCTTCCTCCAGTTCCACCAGGATTACCTCCTGGCACATCCGGGCCACCGTGCTGTCCGGCGTGGCTGTGATACCCACGCAGGAGGCCTTCCGCTTCTTCAGAAGCCGGAGACTTTCCACCACGTCCCGATTCTCCCCGGACTGGGAAATCACCAGATTGACCGTGCGTTCCGTTCCGGCCAAAGCGTAGCCCGGCAGAAAGCAGGAGCTCAGGTTCAGATTTACGATATGGCCGAACCGCAACATTTTTTGCTGGAAATCCATGGCCACCGTGGCGGAAGTTCCCACACTGAAGATATTGACCATATCGGACTGGCTGATGCGCCGTACAATCCGGCGGAACTGATTGTAATCGAAGCCGGAAATGGTTTTACTGATGGTATCCGAGTTAAGTTTCGCTAACTTTCTGGCTATCTGCTCAAAGGAATCATTTCCGGAAAACGGATAATTGGCGTCCACAGCGCTTTCCGTGGCGAACGCGTCGTACTCGGAATTGAACAAAATCTGGAACTTTTTATAGCCGTCCAGATCCAGTTTTCTGCAAAATCGGGTAATGGTGGCCGGTGAAGAATAGGTCCTCTTCGCCAGATCTGAAATAGACATATTTTTTACTTCATAACCGTTCTGCAGCAGATAATCCGCGATACTCTTCTCCACATCGGTGAAATCCGCCTGTCTCATAAGTTTTTCTATGATCATAAGTTCTCCCCCATCCTTTTGATCTATTTTAGCAAAAATCATTTTCCATGGAAAGGGGAGAATCTTATCTTATGGGTTTCTATATTTAGTTATACTCGTTTACCTTACCGCTCTTCAGCAGTACCGCAGTCAGAATGAAACCAAGGGCGATGGCTGCCACGATGCCTACGCAGTACATGGGGAAGTTTACGCATCCAAACCAGCCGCTGAAGGCCAGAAGTCCGGAGAAGGAGAAGTTGGTCGCCGCCACGCCGCCGATTCCGAGAATCAGGCCTGCTGCCGCGCCGGATACAATCATGGTGCCCAGGAGCCATTTACTTCTCAGGATGATACCGTAGAGACCCGGCTCTGTGATACCGCAGAGGGCGTTGGTGAAGGCTGCGGATCCTGCTGTGGCCTTATCGCCTGCATTTTTCGCGAAGACTGCCACGGCCAGGCAGATACCCAGAGCCGCGTAGTTGCCCATACCGCCGGCTGCCAGCGCCGGCTCAAAGCCCTGCTCTGCCATGATACCAAGCAGAATCGGGGTAACTGCCCAGTGCATACCAAGCAGGATAACCAGGGAGAAGAAGCCGCCGAATACGATGCCTACCAGAATCTTGCTTGCTCCTACCAGACCGTATACCGCGTTGATGGCGTTTGCAACCAGGCCGCCGATAGGTCCGAATACCAGGATAGTCAGCGGTACAAACACGATCAGGCACAGAAACGGAACCAGAATAAACTGGGTCATCTGGGGAAGAACCTTCTTCAGCCATTTTTCGAAATAGCTCATACAGAATACTGCCAGCAGAATCGGAATAAAGGAACCGCTGAAATTGTACGCTGTGAAGTTGATACCGACAAGGGACGCCTTTTCACCGGTTACCAGGAGATCTGCCACGCCCGGATACATGATGGCCGCGCCCAGTGTCACTGCTACGTACGGGTTACATTTGAAATGCTTTCCTGCTGTAAACGCCAGCAGAATCGGGAAGAAGTAAATCAGCGCATAGAAAATCGCGTAAAAGGTCTGGTAGGTCAGGCTCGCGCTGTCTACTACGCCCATATTGGCCAGAAGTCCGATAACGCCGGACGCGATACCGCCGGTAGCCAGAATCGGGATGTACGGCGCGTACACGTCGGACATCATCTTGGTGAAGCGGTCCAGAAGGCCGGTCTTCTTATCCCCTGCTGTAGCCGGATCGTCGATGGCGTCGCTGGCCTTCAGACCCTTTGCCTTCATCTCCGGCGCGTTCATCAGCTCCGCATAAACGTCGCCTACGTGGGTTCCGATGAGTACCTGGCAGTAGCCGGAGCTTACCAGGGTTCCCAGTACGCCGTCTACCGCTTTCAGGGCTGTCTGGTCGAACTTGGACTCGTCCTTCAGGGAGAAACGAAGTCTCGTTGCGCAGTGGATACAGTCGTTGATGTTGTCAGCCCCGCCGACTCCGGCGATGACGGACTGAACCAGTTTCTTGTAGTCTTTCATTTGTCTATCTCCTTTTTATTTTTATCACATTCAGATATTCAAGGCGTTTACGAAACCTTCAAAGTTCGCGTTCATGATGCTGGACGGGCGGATGCAGTCGCCGATGGCTATGGTGTCCCGGCAGATGCCGTAGAAGCTCTCAGTCAGGGCTATCTGGGGAACCAGGCCGGTGGAAAGAATCAGATTGTCATAGGCAATGACTTTTTCCTGGCCGTCCGCGTCTTTATAATGAATCTCCTCATCGTCAATGCGGGTGCAGCCGCATCTGGTAAGGCTGTGAATGTTGTCGTGAAGCAGGAATTTCTGCCGCAGCGCCTCCCGATACAGGGAATTAGCGTTGGCTGCCAGTGTGTCTGTAACCTCGATAATCGTAGCCTCTTTTCCCTGCTCGGCCAGTCCCAGGGCAATCTCACAGCCGATGCTGCCGCCGCCCAGGATAGCTACCTTTTCGCCCAGCTTCTCCGGATGGGTGATGGCGTCCGTAGCCAGAAGCACCTTCGGATTGTCGATGCCCGGAATCGGAAGCACGCGCTCCACTGCGCCCAGGGCAATGAGGATGCTGTCCGGCTTCATTTCCCGTACCATGTCCGGGGTGGCTTCGGTGTTCAGAAGCACCTTTATCTCACGCTTCGCGATCTGGGTTTTGTACCAGGTCAGCAGGCGTTGTACTTCTTCTTTGTGCTCTTCTCTGACAATGATCTTCAGCATACCGCCCAGTTCTGCGCTCTTTTCAATTAACGTAACCTTGTGGCCTCTGTCGCTGGCGGTGATGGCCGCCTTCATGCCTGCGGGACCGCCGCCGAGGATGACTACCTGTTTGCTTTTTTCTGCTTTTTCAAGCTCTCGCTCAGATGGAACGAAGGCTTCGTTATGATAACGGGGATTTACGGAGCAGCCCACGTTCCAGTGATCGGTGGAAATGTGATAACAGTTGGAGCAGCGCAGGCAGGGTACGATATCCTCGGGACATCCCTCCTGGGCTTTTTTCGGCCAGTAGGGATCCGCCAGCAGGCTGCGGCCAAAGGCTACCAGATCCACATATCCCTTCGCCAGAATCTCTTCCGCCATCTGCGGCGTAGTGATGGCGCTGACCAGGGAAATCGGTATGTGAAGCTGTTTTCTGGCTTCCTTTGCCCATTTCAGGTTCGGCATGGTTTCTTCCATGTTCGTGGTGATGCAGTGGATGTTGGCCTCGAAAATCTTATCGATACCGGATGAAATCTGTATGGTGTCCACATAGGGCTCCGCCGCTTTCAGGAAGTACATAACGTCCTCAAAGCTGATGGAATCCTCGATCCACTCGTAGGCGCTGACACGAATATCGATGGGATAATTTTTTCCCACTGCCTTTCTGACGGTCTCCAGGATTCGAAGCGGGAACCGACAGCGGTTCTCGATGCTTCCGCCGTATTCGTCCGTCCGGTGATTATAATGCGGAGACAGGAACTGGGCCGGAAGCCAGCCGTGTCCGAAATGCAGGAAGATGGAATCAAAACCGATTTTCCGACAGCCTGCGGCTGTCTCGGCGTACCAGTGCAGGGTCTCCTGCATCATGGCCTCGTCCATTTCTTTTACCTCGACGCCGTCCGGGCGGATGAAGCCTGACGGGCCTTTGGCATAGTCTACAGTTCTGGCGTCCTGGCCTGCGTGGAATACCTCGATGGATGCTTTCGCGCCGCCCCGATGAATCTTCAGAACTTTTTCCCGCGTCTTTTCTCTCTCATATTTCGCAAAGGGCCAGGGTTCTGCACCGCTTGCGAAGCTGGAACGTCCGGGCTCCACGATGCAGTGTCCCGCCACGACCAGACCCGCGCCGCCCATGGCTTTTTCCTCGAAGTCGTCTCCGGTTGGCGTGGCGACGATTCGGTTTTTCAGAATCATACCATTGATGGTAATCGGCTGAAATAAATGCTCAAACACGTTTCTTCCTCTCTTTCTTTCGTAAACTCGGTTTGCTTTATGGCTATCTTACCCTGCCCCGCGCTCACGCACAAGCCCGCCCGGCGAAGCTGAAAATTATTTTCAGGATTCGTCCGGGCGGGCTTTGGTTTCGTGAAATTTATTAAATTTTCATAAAATGGAGTGCGCTGTTTCAAACTGCCCATTGTCACTGAGTTCATCATATTCTTTCCAGTAATCTAACTTCGGAAGCAGTCCAGCCAAGACCGCCGTGTTTACCTGTCTATCTTTGAACGCTCCGGGCATCTGTTGATGCTGGAAAAAAATCCCACCGATACGCCTCCCGTCTTTTCCGACGGTATTCCGGTCCTGCCCGGGAAGGGCATGGGATTGGCGTGCAGAGCGTCATTTACTATGTAGAACAGGAACACGGCCAATACCAGTTTTACCTGGATGGCCGTGATTTCACTGTTCGTATTCTTTTATAAACAGCCTTCTTATACCCGTTTATACCGGATGGGATCGTCGTATCCAAAGGTTCTTCTTCCGTTTACTTCTATGCTCTCAGACACCTCCAGGCATGCCTCGGAAAAACGTTCCCAAAGCCGGAACTTCATAACCGGGGTAAACTGACTTGTACTGCCGCCTTCCCAGACTCCGTCTTTCTCCCGGTAAAGGGCTGGTGTGAACTTCTCTGATTTTTTTAAATCTCCGTAGTCCACCGGCTCCATGGAAGCATAGGTAAAGCTGTTTTTATCCTCTCCCTCCGGTATCTCATAGGAGGTAAGCAGAACGCCGTCCTGCTCCTCTGTAAACAGAAACAGATGGGCTGAGGCGTGTTTCTTCCCATTGGTTTCATAATAGCTTTCTTCCACAAGAAATTTTCCCCGGAAATCTGCGGGGAGATTCCGGATTTTATCGTTGCAGACAGTATTGACATGCTCTGCCAAAGGATATGCCTTTTCCGCTTTCTGCATCTGATTAAACTGTTCTCTGTTGTCAAAATGTCCTGTCAGTAATCTCAAAAACTGTTCTAAGTTCTGCATCATTCTTCCTCCTGTCTTCTTTCCTGTCTGCAGTTTCATTTTACAGAAGCTGCAAACCCATAATAATGATCCACATATAAGCGCAGGTCTTGGGAATCATCAAAATTCCGACCATCGGCTTCTTCTTGCTGAAAAGCGTAACCGGAAGATAGCAGCCAAAGGAGATGAGAATCGCAGCTACCATTCTGGTCATATGATATCCGCGGGCATTTCCGGAAATAGCGTACAGAATGATCACGCCGATACCGGTAATCGCGAACACGCCGTTCCGAATAATGGACAGCTTCATGTTACCCTCTTCGGTACACCAGTGATTCTGGGGCAGCATGCAGATCGCAATACGGATAATCGCGGAAATCCATATGAGCGCTTCCATAGCAGCCGGCGCCTGCAGTCCCGGGAAAGTAAGCTTCCAGATATACAGCAGGATTACATAGAAGGCTGTCATCGTAATGGAAGAAATCTGCAGACCTCTTCCCAGCATATGTTCGATTTTTTCACTGCTTCCCTTTACGGCCCGGATCACTCTCGGAACCAGATGAAAAGCGTCTCCGCCGCAGAGGGTCAGGGTCAGAATACCGTACAGCACATACAGGCTGTTTCCCTTTGCCGCTGATAAAAATACAATTCCTGCAATCAGATCAAACAACAGGTATCCTGTGTCAAATACCGCCTCCATCAAATCCGGCATCTTCGGTTTATAACTTGTGTTGCTCATTTTATCTTTGTCCTTTCTCTTTGATACATCTTTCCGCATTGTCACATATTTTCTGAAATACCTGCTTACACAGAGCAATTTCTTCCTTCGTCAGTCCCCGGAGCATATCTTCCGCAAATTGTTTCTGTACCCGAATTCCATCCTGTATCAGCTCATTGGCAGAATCTGTCAGCAGCAGATTCACATGCTTTTTATTGTCCGCCGCTGTCTCTTTTTCAATAAATCCTTTTTCTTCCAGCACCTTCAATGCTGTGGATACGTGGGACTTCGTTGATTTTCTGATTCTGACGATATCTGCTGCTGTATGATACTTGGGATTGTGATACAAAAACAATAAAATATCATATTCCAGCTTTCTCAGGTCATATTTTTCGCATACAGACGCCATCAGGATCTCATAATAACAGGTAATCGTCTTATGCCGATCCCAGAAATGCATAGGCCTCCTCCTTTTATATCGTTCTATTTAGAACGATTATAATGTGTCGCATACTTCCTGTCAACCAGAAAATAAATTTTTCACCTGAAATGAAACTTTTTAACGGTATAGAGCGTCCAATAAATTGGAAACATAAATAACGAACAGGAGGTTTTCTTATGAAAAAGAAATTAACTATGATGATACTTCTCACTGCCATTACCGCATCCCTGATCGCAGGCTGCGGAACCAAGGGATCCGGCAACGGTAATTCCGCTTCCCAGACCACCGGAAAGGAAGACGCGGAGGACGCTTCTGAATTTACCGGAACCCTGGATGAGGTAAAGGATTTCATGTTTGTCGTAACCGACGCTTCCGGCAGTTCCTACGCATTTACCTTCGAAAACGAAAAGCCGGAAGGCTTAGACAAGGTCAAGGTTGGAGATAAGGTCACTGTAACCTATACCGGAACCATCTCCGAGGTAGATCCCTTTATGGGTGAGGTGCTTTCCGTTACTGCAGCGGAATAAACGAAGAACATGGAAAAAGACCGTTTTAAGGACTGTTTGGTTCTTAAAACGGTCTTTTACATTTCTATGTGTCTTCTCTTGTAAAACTTAAAAAGAAGGTATAAAATCCTGCGGAAATATGTTATGCTGAACAGGGATGAAAAAGGGATTTATGTAAAGGAAGGGATTTATGTTAGAACAGCTTCGCAGGAAATATATCGGAGACAGAAATTTTTATAAAAGCTACATCGCACTGGCGTTGCCGATGATCCTACAAAACGCAGTCACAAACCTGGTTAGTTTTCTTGACAATATTATGGTTGGACAACTTGGTACAGAGCAGATGTCCGGAGTAGCTATTGTCAATCAGCTGATCTTTGTATATAATCTGGCCATATTCGGGGCTGTATCGGCAGCCAGCATTTTCGGCGCCCAATATTTCGGAAAAGGAAATCACAAAGGGCATATGTATTCTTTCCGTTTTAAGCTATATGCGGCTTTGACGGTTACAGCACTTACCATTTTATTATTTGTAACGAAAGGAGAAAACCTGATTTCTCTTTATCTCACAGATACTTCCGGAAGCGGTGCGACAGGTGCTGCATTACAGTATGGATTAGAGTATCTGATCATTATGATGGCAGGACTGATTCCCTTTGCTGTAAATCAGGCTTACGCGACCAATATCAAGGAAACCGGTCAGACCCTGATTCCTATGATCGCAAGCTTTGTAGCTGTCGGAAGTAATGCCATTTTGGACTATCTTCTGATTTTCGGTATCGGACCATTCCCGGAGCTTGGCGTACAGGGTGCAGCTCTGGCAACGGTTATTGCCCGTTACATAGAAGCCCTTATGATTATCATCTGGGCGCACAGACACGGAGAGAAAAACCAGTATCTCAAAGGAGCGTATACCGGCTTTGGTATTCCCGCAGACGAATTAAAGGCTATCATCATCAAAGGATTACCGCTTATGATGAATGAAGTTCTGTGGGCTGCGGGAATGACAGCCGTAATACAGTGCTACTCGATCCGCGGCCTGGAAGTAGTTGCCGGACTTAACATTGCTACAACCATCACCAATCTGTTTAACATCATTTATCTCCAGCTTGGCGCCTGCATCAGCATTGTGGTTGGACAGTATCTGGGTGCCGGTAAACTGGAAAAAGCAAAGGATGCGGATAATAAAATGATTGTATTCAGTGTTTTTTGCTGTGTTATTGTAGCTGTATGTATGCTTTTTATCGGCAGATTTTTCCCACAGATCTACAATACCTCTGAGGAAATCCGTGCACTGGCAACCAAATTTATCGCAGTATCCGCAATCATCATGCCTTTCTGCTCCTTTAGCCATGCATCCTATTTTACACTGCGCTCCGGCGGAAAAACAATGATTACCTTCCTGTTTGATTCTGTTTTCACCTGGATTATCATTGTTCCAATTGCCTTTTTACTGGCGCACTTTACAGGACTTGGTATCGTAAGTGTGTACTTCCTTGTTCAGGCAACCGAATTGATCAAGGTTGTAATCGGTTATTTTATGGTACGCAGTAATGTATGGCTGGTTCAGATGGTATAAAAAGTTAAAAAGACCGTTTTAAGAACCAAACAGTCCTTAAAACGGTCTTTTTACATTTCAATCTTTGATTCCTTATTATTTATCCGCAATTGCTGCCTGCGCCGTACATACCTTGTGTATATAACGATGTACATTTTGAATTAGAGCTGTCCGGGCAGCTCACCGACGCAGGCTGCCCGGAAAAGGGATGGTGTGCCCCTCCTCATCAGCAAAAGGACCAAAGTGTAATTTACTATCCATAGAGCAGGTCGTGTACTTCCTCTGACCGGCTAAATTCAGAAAGGCAACTGTGGGCTGCGGAGAAAAGTCCAAGCACCAGGCAAAGCGGGAATCAGACAGTGGTGTAACCTGTGAAACAAAGAGATCAATGAAATCCTCGCTTACCAGACCGTCATGCATTTCAACTGCCTCGCACAACGCTGCTTCAATGGCTTCCATATCCAGGCGTCCGGGATTGTAGTCCTCTGAAGCAATTTGAGCTTTGCTCTGACGAAGGGCCTCCATCTGCTGCTGAATTTCTATGGTCCGCTGGAGGAACTTATCCTGCTCAATCTCTCCACGGGCACGGACCACAACCAAGTCATCCAGCTGTTGTTGGAGCAACTGAACAGAATCATCTTTCGCTTTCATCAAATCTGCTCGACGATCTGCGTCTGGCTTGTAGCAAGCATCCAGCATTTTGCAGGTCTGGAGGACGATTTCTCTTTGGTCTCCCCATACCCTCTCAAATATTTTGGAGGCCATCAGTTCCAGTTTGCTTTGTCCAACTGGCTTGATCTCACAGATAGGTGTTGGATTGCCTTGTTCATTCTGAAGGCGGATGCGAGGGGTATCATGGTGTCGCTTGCATTCATATCCATAGATAGGCTTTCCTGTATTATTGGTTCTCCAACGATGTCGAAGCATGGGAGAACCACAACGACACCTCATTTTTCTGCCCCACACATTCTGAGCCTGCTGAATACCAAAACTCCGTGTATGGCCTTTCTCATCAGTCAGCCGTTTGGTCCTACTGCGACGAATGGCATTACACCGCTCGTACTGTTCCTCCGAGATAATCTGAGGGAAGCCACCTTTTACATAGACAAACTCGCTCTCGTCACGCTTGATTCTCTTTTGCTCCAAATAGTTATTGGAATAGGACTGACAGTAAACTGTGTACCCCAGATAGTTTTTTCGCTTGATGATCTTTGATACTTTTCCGGCATCCCACTTGACCTTACCTACTCCGTTTTTGCGTCCAAGGCGGGTTAGCTCTTTTGCTACTAAGGTTTCTCCCATGCCGGAATCATAGAGGTCAAAAATCATTTTTACAGTTTCCGCCTGATCGGGATCAATTTCAAACTGCTTGGTGAGTTTGTTCCTGGTATATCCGAAAATGTTCCCGTTTCCATAGAGGACTCCTTTTTCGCGGCTGACCCGTTGTCCTGCAAGAGAGCGTTCACTGATTTTGCGGCTCTCTTCCTGTGCCATAGTAGCCATAATGGTCAGCCGCAACTCGCCATCACCGTCAAGAGTCCAAATGTTATCATTCACAAAATAGACTTCAATCCCTATGGCGGCGAGTTGGCGAACACAGACCAATGCATCTACCGTATTTCTGGCAAAGCGGCAGACCTCGCGAGTGACAATCAAATCGAATTTTTGCTGTTTGGCATCCTCCATCATCCGCATAAAGGCATCCCGCTTATAGACCTGAGTTCCGGTAATGCCTTGGTCGATGTAGCGGTTGATAACATTCCATTGAGGATGAAATCGAGCAACATCATCATACCACTGCATCTGATTTTGCAAGGCTTTGACCTGGGCCTCGTGTTCTGTTGAGGCACGGCCATATATGACTGCCCGACAGGGTTTGTCCCGAAAAGATCGAGATAATGAGTACGGAGACATATTGTACATAGCATCTTCCTCCTTTAGTGTTCCTGATTTCTTCTGACAAAACGAGAATACTCAAAAAATCTTTAATCTGCAATGATATGGACGCTGGGCTGACATCCTTGACAACCCAGCGCAAAAAACCTACTTGTTCTGATAGGTTCGTTTCACATTAAAATAGGTTGCTTCGTTGATAAGTCCCTTTTTGTAGAGCATATCAATCAGCTTTAAGCACACATAAGTGCGGTCAATAATTGTTTCATTCATGGCTCATATCCTCCGGTAACAGGGTAAATATCCAAGCAAAGGGTGCGGGAAAGGGGAAGCTTTCTACGATGCTCCAGTCAATCTTGGGCTTCAGCCCATCAAACTCCTCGCGCTTGAGCCTTTTGAAGTTAAACACCAATGCTGCCCCAATCCCATCGAACAGCAAGTCTGCGTATTCTCTGGGGGTGATGCTCTCGCTTACATTGGCGGCTTTGATGTCCACATTCAGGACCTTGTCGCCGCAGTTTGTCCATATTTTATTGGGAGAGAACCAGGTAGTCCGCTCCTTGCCGCCTACAAAATCCTCACGGAAATAGCTTCTGTTTGCGCTGTCCATCTCGACACCTTCCCGAAGCGGCCCGTTGTACGGGGAAAGCGGATAATATCGGTGTTTTGCTGGGTCAAACTGGTCAAACGAAATGTCCAACAGATACCCATGCTTCTCACTGCGCATAAGCTTGTGTGGCTTCACAATGTTTTCTTCGATGAAACTCCAAATGTACTCGTCCACATGAATAGATACACGAGGGCGACTGAATAATGTGATTTTGTAGTGATCCTCTCTGTCCATTCTCTCCGTATTGAACCAAATACGATGAATTTTAACCATAGTTATCCCCTCGCATGATTTCTGCCAACGACACTTCTGTTTCCGCCTAAAAAAGCAGTTCACCGAAAAACAGTCTGAGAACCACGGCAGATAATGATTCAAGCTGTGGCTTGCTGAGAGGAGTGTAGTGAAGGACGATTTCTCCATACAACTCCGTGTTGATGTGGTGTTCTTCCAGATACCGCAGAACTTTTCGGTTGTTCCGCACGATATTTAGACGAAACCTGGTATTATCAAGGGCATATTCAAAACAGTCCGGGTCAATCAACTGACCATTGGCTGGATCATTCATTTCCAAGCGGAGTGTTTCCGCGCCGGTCTTGCGGGAGAGTGTAAAGTAGCCATCCTCCAGTTCAAAGGACAGGCAGGACAGTCCTTCCTCATTGTCCAGCTCCCAAGTCATTCTTTTTGCAAATAATTCCATTGGTTTACCTCATAACTGTTCCAAGGTCATTTCACAAAGAACCAGCTTGTTTTTCTCATCGCTGAGAAATGCCCGGTTTCCCCATACATCCAGCACATGGAAGGAAGCGTATCCACGGGGCATGGCAAGGTCGATCAGCACCAAATCTGAAAGGCGCAGCACCTTTTGTTTACCCTTCCAGTCATCATTCTTAAAAATGGGAGACAGGATCAGGCAAGTCCTGTCACCGGAGAATTTTCCGCGCATCCCGTGTTTTCCGGGCAGGCGGCTTAAATTATCTTTGCCCCACAGTTTCTTTTTGAATAGTCCGTTTTCCTCCAGTTCCAGATACCAATAGTAGCCCATGAGAGAAAGACCTGCCGGATTGATGGTGCTGCTTTCCAAAAAGGCATAAAACTGTCCATTCTGTTCCAGTATAGAGCCAATCATAGGATAGTTGTAGTGAAAGTCTGCCTGGGCAAAATTTCCGCCAGCACGCTCTACTGCCGCCAAATGGGTCTGTCGGGTTCCTGCTTTGCTGTATACACAAGAGCCGCTTTCTGCCCAGTGTGCAGTCATGGTTTCAAGGTCTACCGTCAGGCTGGTAAAACTGTTGGTCGCATCAGCGGAGTTGTCCACTCGGCACACAATAGGGAAAACGCCCTGGCTTCCGGTGACTGCTACCGGCTTGGGAATACCCTGGGCACACCAGTTATCCATGGGGATCGGAATCCACTCTCCATCCATCTGCGGCATCCACCAAAGGGATTTACTGGCCGGGCAAACCAACAGTATTCCTCTGTCGCATGAGAGCAAGACAGGATCTTCCCAAACATCTTGCTGCTCTTTCGGCTCCGGGCTGGGAATCCACCTGGAAACTTCGCCTTTGACCCACAAAACGCCGCTGCACTTTTGCGCGAGATGATAGGTCCAAAACACAATTTCATCCTCGCTGCGGGCCACCATACCTTTGCATCCAGTCGGGCTGTATTTGAAGGAAGTTCCCGTCAGTTCAAATTCCTCGAACTCCCAGTCCTTTATCACTTTTAGTTTCGCTTTCATACTTTCACCTCACAGCAAGTCTACCTTGATACTGCACCGTTCCAGAACCGGCAGCACCTGTTCCGGCTTGGAGGACATGAGAGTAATATGGTTGAGATTGGGGAACTGGCGCAGTTCCGCCTCCGTAATGGTATTAAGATCAAAGGCTCCATCCTCGCCATCCCAGAACGGACAGAGCTGGGTATAAATCTCGCTGCCGCCATCCATCTCAATTTCTGTGACCTCCGGGGCCAGCCGCTCCGGGACAGGGTATTTCTCCAGCCACTTCCGAATCTCTGGGATGGGTTCATACCCTTCCGCGTCAATGTCGATCTTGCGTCGGCTATACTCTCTGGCAAACTCATGTGCATCCAGTTTAGGAGCCAGTAAGCCTTTCTCGTACATCAGGACTTCCATAACCGCCAGCTTGAAGTTGAAGCTGGTAAAGGTGAGCACTGGTTCAGTCGGCTTGGATAACTTGTATTTCTGCGCTTTCGCCGCCTTATTCTCTGGCTCTTTCCAGCTGATCTGTACCATGGCGGAGAGGGCCTCCAGCTTTGCTTTCTGCGCTGATTGCTCCTCTGGAACAGGACCCGGCAAGCGGGTATAAACGGTAAAGCCGCCTAATTTGAGGGTATGGGCAAATCCGGCGAAATCCTTCCAGCTGGCCTCTCGGTAGTCCTTGGACCCGATCCAAACCGCTCCGTCAAATGTCTGCCGGACCGCATACTCTCCCTGTGCCGCTACCCGGACACCAATGGTTTTGATGGTCTGCTCATCTTCGTCCAACCAGCCCTGTAGTCCAAGTTCGTCCCACAAAGCAAGTGCCTGGGTATAGGGACTCTCTCGGCCTGTAATGGGGCTTTTTCGTGTTCCATTTTGCAGGACAATGCGGGCGGGCCCCAGCTTTTCCGAAAGCTGCGAAAGGGTAAACGGCGGCGTAAATACCGACCCCAGGATAGTCAGGCTGTCTTTTTTGAGAATGATTTTTCGCTCCGTGGCCTTGGGCGGTAGAAAGATGGGCAGATTCGGGTACACTTCTTTGTACTCTCGCCATTCCAGCTTTTTGGGCTTGTTTGCCGTCCGCAGGAAGCCCCAGAAGTCGATGGGATAACGAAATACCGGCCCAACCCTATCCCGCCGGGTGACGATGACCACCGTGCCATCGGTGAGTATTCCAATGTGCTGCATGTTCTCCCCGCCGAACATTCCCGGACGGATACGCAGCACTTCACGGGTGTTCCTATTGATGAGCTGGGCAAAGTCATCGGAGAGGATCTCGCCGTTTCCCTGCACCAGCAGCCAGTCCCCGGTAAACCAGCGAAGTTTCAGCCCCTCGCCCATTCCAGGCAGGGGGGCAATTCGGCACCGCCCGGTGTCCATATCCAGTTCCAGCAGGCATTCTTCCATCCGCCCCTTGCCACTGACTGCGTGGATCATGGTAATGCGGCCTGTGCCGGGAACGGGAACGGCCTCGGAGAGATGGTCGTATCCATCCAGTGAGAAGGTGTGTTTTGTTACCTTGCCGTTTTCCCAGCGGTAAATCTGCCCCTTGTACCACTCGTTGGAAAAGTAGACCCGGCCCAGACCGTCTGTCGTAATGCCGCAATGGTATTTGGTGCTCCATCCATCTTCCGGCAGAGTCCAGTTTTTCACATCCTGACAGGTGCCCCGGTCTGTCAGTTCAATCCGTGTAGCGTTGGTGGGATCACCCACCCAGAGGGAATGGTCAGCCCAGCACAGGGTCTGGGGTGGACCGTCATATCCAATGGGGGACGGTTCGACCCAGTTAAGCGTGGCTGGATTCTTGCTCAATAATGCTCGGCCAATAGTCCCGCTGCCAGCGGCCCTGGACGCGGCATAGAGTCCATTTTCTGCGGAATAAGTGAGGCACCCAAGGTGCGGCAAGCTGTGGGCGCGGGTCACCTGGGGCGGACGCTGGCGCAGATCGGCCACACAGCCGTTTTTCCATTCTTCTGCATCCTGGTTTTTCCATTCGCCCGCCGCAAAATCACCCGCCAGGGAGTTGAAGAAATAATCGTACTCATCCTGAAGTATGTATTCCTCGCAGGGCATTAGCTTTCCAGGGTCCTGCTCCTTGGCATGGTCGCCCCATTTTCGTCCTTGCTGTTTCATCAGGTGACAATATTGCCCCTGCTTTTTGCAGTAGCGTTCCCATTCGCTGCGTTCTTCCTCTGGGATCAAGGCAAACAGATACTCGTCCTCATCGTCCAGGTTATACAGTGCCCAGCCGAAGGCAGACAGCTCCTGCCCCAACGCCGCCGCCCCTTTTTCATGGGATAGTTTCATATATTGAACGCCAACGGCATCAAAGCGTTCATCCAGCAGCGCCGGGACCTGCGCGCCCCATTTTTCTCGCAGTTCCGCCAGAGTGTCCTGTACGGCTCCGTCAAATTTCAAAATGTCCAGCTCATCATCTATGATTTGTTTGAACTCTGCCATAGGTAGTTTCTCCTTTTCCCATTTCCTACATCATAGCAACAGCCATGTGGTCAAAGCACTGATTTCCTCCCGCAGCAGCGGGGACTTCCCAGCGGCGGCAAAGGCTTTTTGGACACCGCCATAGCGCCGCTCGGAGCGATCCGCCAGCTGGAGCGCGGCTGCCTCCAGATTGGGAATCGCCATCACAGCATCTGCCAGCGCCTGGGCGGAGAGTTTATCCCCGATCAGAGAAGCGGCAAAGTAGCGCAAATGGCTGTGAGAGAGGGCGGACAAATCGTTTAGTTTATGCAGCTCATAGAGTTTCAGGGCATAAAGGGAAGGAAGCCCATCCAGAGCCGGTAGTTCCTGCACAGCTGGGAGTGACTGGAGATAGAGTTTCTGAAGCCGGGTCGCTGGAGTCAGGAAAGCGGCAAGATCTTCCGTTTTCCGCATTTCCTCCAAATGGAGATAGGTAATGCTGGTGAGAAGTGGGGTGATGTCGCCATTCTTTTCCCCACGCAGGTGGAGAACACGCAGGCCGGGGAGAGAAACATTGTCCCAGGAAACAGGGGCCGACAGCCATAGGGACAGTGTATGAAGCTGCTTTAGCCCGGAGAGAACTTCTACACCCTCACACTTTTCCATTAGGGTTAGTTCCTCCAGATTGGGATAATCTCGCAGGAAGGACAGATTCACCTTCCGCTCTCCCGTCACAGATAGGCACCGTACCGCATCCGGCTTTCGCCCATTCAGATCAATCTTTTCTCCGCCGCGCCAGAAAACTGCGGTGCAGTATGCCTGTTCCATTTTGCTTCTCTCCTTATTCCTCAAACTCTCCCTCAATCATTCCATTAAGATATTTTCCGGGATCAGCAATAAATTCCTCCCATTTGGTTAACGGATGAAACTCCTTATGCTCAATGTCCAGATACCAGAGTTTCTTATCTCTGGGACTCCACAGCAGCAAATAGTCGCTGTAATTGTCCATTTTCGCCATAAGGGAGAGCAACTTTTTCCGTTTCCAGGTCATCTCCTGTACATCCATGTAGGGGTACAGTTCCGCCCATTTCACCAGTTCCCGCTCTGGAAATTCCAGACGCAAGGGGCCGGTCTTTAAGTATTCCACCAGCTTGGCAGGCAGCTTGTAAGGCGTGAGTTGACGCGCCTTTTCCTGTTCGTTATGCCATTCCTCCGGCTCCAGAGCTTTTAAGTAGGCGGCCATTTCCTGATTTTTGTTCTGTACTGCCACGGTGTAGGGCCGGTCACCGTATTTATCCGGGATGGTGATGTCTGCACCCTGTTCCACAAGCCAGCGCACCATAGAAAAATCGTTGTGCCGTGCAGCTTCAGTGACAGGAGTCGAAGCGTAGGGAAACACCATATCTGGCTTGTGATAGTTGATGTCCGCCCCGTTTTGAATCAGATACTCCACCAGCAGCTGATTTCCATGGCTCGCCATACTGCGCAGGGCTTCACCGCCGTATTGTTTCAAATCCATGCCCATCCTTTTCAAAATGGGGAGTACATTAGGCTCATCCCGATCCACCAAGTGGAGAAACAGCCTGCATATATCCCTTTGCGTTGCGGGGATTCTGACTCCCACATCTACCAAAAAGGAAAATAGGGTCAGGTCTTGACTGCGCAGGGAACCACAAAGCAATTCTTCCGGGTTATGGGTCAAATCTGCTCCGCATTCGATCAGGAGCTGTACCATGTCCATCCGATTTTCCAGTACAGCCAATTCCAGCGGAGAGGCTTCGTCATCCCGAGGCCAATCTCCAATCATTACCTGATAGCATTGTGGCTCATTGGGAGAATGCCCTGCGTGAAGCAGGGAACGAATCGCCTCTATGTCACCACTTTTGATGGCAGCCATCATGGGAGGTACATTTGAATAGCTTACTTCACTCATCCGAGTCCTCCTTATAGTCTATTGAAAAATTTCCTGATACCTTTCTCTCAGTTCCTTCGGAGCCGTCTTAATGACCTTGCTGCCGCCGTTTTCAGAGGCTTGCCCCCAGATGGCCCAGAGCAGGCTCTGCCAAGCGATGGCCCGGAATTTCGGGTCTTCGTTTTCTTCCGGCAGGAGATAAGCGGAAAAGCGGCGCTTGACTGCCAGCAGTGCATCCAGGCTTTCCCCATTGGCGATCAGGCTGCGGAATTCTCTGGCAGGCTCCAGCCACTGCATAGATAATGCGCCCCGCACCAATACCTCCAGCGTCCATGGTTGAAACCCAAACTTTCGGATCAAGGCATGAAGGAATTTCTCTTGCAAAGAGGAGTGCTCGTCATCGCAGAGATCCAGATATTCCGTCACCAGCGGTGCCCACGGTTCTCCCTCCAGTCCCAGGGCAAACACGGCGAAGGTACCGGGCATCGCACAGGCTTCATCCGCAAGGTTTTGATACCACTCAAACTCCCGCATAGCCAAACGAGCGTATCGCTCCATAGCCGGATGAAGAGCAGGGTGCTGCACAGCACAGGCAAAGAGCTGATTGACGCCCTTTTTGGGCAAGCCGGGAATGGGCAGATAGAGTTTTTCCTTCCCACGGAACTCCACCGAGTAACTGCGGGGAAATTCCTCCTGTTCCAACACCGCACACAGGTAGTCCAGGATTTCAGCATAGCACTCCTCGGTGGAGTCCCTGGCGGTGATGCGGATGGCAGCAAACACATCATTGGCCGATGCGGTGAAATGCTCCGTCTTACGCCGCTGAATGTCCTTTGGCAATTTGCCGCTGCCATTGGTTTTCAGCTGCTTCACCATATCTGGGCGGAGCTGGGAAACCAGATCAAGGTAGTGTTCAGTTGTAATGGTATTATAGCTGGCTCCATATACCGTATAACAGACTGCGACATAGCAAGTAAAGCGCAGCAGGTTTTCGTCCACATCCTCTGGCCGCAGCTCCGGCCACACAGTGCAAGGCGGGAAAGGAGTAAAATCGTCCTCTTTTTCTCCAGCCTCAAAATACCTTTCCTGCACCTGTTTTTTGATATACTGCTCCAGTGTGTAATCAATCTCTTTCCAGCCCACCAACCGCCGCAGTGCATCGCAGAATACAACCGCTTCCTCATAGGGGAATCCCTTCAAAGGCAGTTTGGACAGATACCGACCCAGCAGCTGGCTGGGAAGAAAGGGCGTTCCACTTTGGTTCCGAACGACCACCGGATAGCCGGAATGGTTTTCTTTTGCAGTTCCATCCAACACATCCTGGATGCACTGATCGGCGTGTTCCAGCACTTCGGGGTTCGTATCTGGTTTCTGGATCAAATAGTAACGGCCTTGTACGCCGTCGCGTTTCGGCAAACTCATAGCAGGCCACCACTTCCTTCCTGGTTCTTCGTTATCGGAATAAAAATCTGTCGGTAAAGTTCCTTCAGTTCCTCCGGAGCTGCTTCCACCACTTTCTGACCACCCTTGGCGCTGGCTTTGCCCCAGATCACATAGCAGACCGTTTCCCATGCGTATTGCAGCACTTCCTCCGGGCTGGCTTCTGTTTCCTCGGCGGGTTCCTCGTCCTCATCGTCATCCTCGTCGGAGGAAAAACCGCTTGGAACGATCTCGGGCAGGTGGATTTTTGCCTCCAGCAGAGCGTCCAGGCTTTCTGCGTTTGCCATCCACGCGGCATAATTCTTGGAATACTTCATGTTCTGCATGGACAGCACCCCACGGACAAATACAGGGACGGTATCGGCGGTAAATCCGAACTGTTTCACATACTCCCGGAGGAATTTTTCCTGTAAGTGGGAGTGCTCATCATCGCAGAGATCGAGATAATCCCAGAGGAGCTGCCGCCACTCTTGCCCCAGCATTCCCAGGGCGAACACGGCAAAACTTCCGGGGAGCGCGCACTGCTCATCGCTGAGATTGGTGTACTGCTCATATTGCCGCATGGCAAGCCGGGCGTACCGTTCCATCAGGGGATGGAGGCCGGGGTACTGCACGGCACAGGCAAAGAGCTGGTTTACTCCCTTTTTGGGCAGTCCTGTGATGGGAAGATAACTCTTTTCCGGCCCTTTGAACTCCACCGCATAGCTGCGGGGAAAATCCTCCTGCTCCAGAAGCTCACACAGGTAGTTCAGTACTTCATGGCAGCACTCCTCCGTGCTGTTCCTGGCAGTAATACGGATCACAGCAAAGGCATCGTTGGCCGATGCGGTGAAGTGCTCTGTTTTCCGCTTTTGCAGGTTGAGCGGCAACCTGCCGGTCCCATGTTCTTTCAGCTTTTTCACCATATCCGGACGGACTTTCTCCACCAATCCAAAGAGGTAATTGGCGTCCAGATACTGAAAGTCCATACCATATACCTTATAGCTCACCGCCACATAGCAGGCGAAACGCAGCAGCGGCTCCGGGACCTGCTCTGCACGAATGCCTGGTTTCAGGGAATACTCCCGATCCCAAAAGTGGTCATCTTCATTGCCTGTTGCATCAAAATACTTCTCTTGCAGCTCCCGTTTGAGCATATCAAACAGATGGTGGTCAATTTCACCCCACCGGCTCTGGCGGCGCAGGTTTTCGCTGAAGGAAATGGCCTGTTCCGCGTCCAGAGTCTCGGCCCGCTGTATTTCGGTCCATGCCCTAAGCAGTTGCCACACCTCAAAGGGTGCACCTTGACTGCTGACCACTACCGGCGGCCAGTGGGAATCATCAAGCCGCGTGATTTTCCCGTCAATGGCATCCTGGATGCACTGGTCAAAGAGCGGTTGCAGTTCCTCCTGTACCTCGGGCTTCATCCAGTAACAGCGCCCGTCCGCACTATTTCGTTTTGGTAAATTCATATCAGGCCACCTCTTTCCGAACAATAAAAAATGCCCCACGCCGCACTGTCATAAAGACAGGCTGACGCAGGGCATGAAGAAGCCGCGTTGAAGGAGCCGCATCCACCAGCGGATGTAGTTTCTTCAACAACCAAAATATTTTTTTCGTATCTTAAAGCAGCAAATTGCTGTCCAATATATTTGTTCATAGCGGCACCATTTGTTCTGAGCATAGTTTTATATTTTATTATATCACAGCACTCCTTCAATGAAAATATTTTGTTGGAAATGCCAATGAAAAATTTTTGTGAATTTGTTAAGTCGTAGGGGTTGTTATTTCCATAGTATCTGGATGAATCAGAGTGATTGCTTTTCCGTTTCGTAAGGCATAATTGACTGTCTGTGCTGTGCCTGAGCGCAGCTTTTTCTGATTATCAAACACACCGATGATGTACTCTGCATGATCGACCATATAATAATTTCTTTTTTTATAACTGGAAACATCCGCAGAATGTGAAATAACAATAGAATCGTTTGCGTTTTGGATTAGTTTTTTCAATCTATGTCTACTCTGATCCGGCCATTTAGAGTCATAGCCGATGAAGGGAATTACAACGATAATTTTAATATCCTCGTATCCTGTTTGTGCCCTCAACGTCAGCAGCTGTTCTCCAGCCCACATATCCACACCAAGAGCACCGCCGACAAAAAAAGTACGGACAAATTTCTCGTCATGGAGTATGCGAAACTGCTCTATGAGACATTCTTTTAGCTTTTGACATAGGGGATCTTCCTCATTATATCCAAAGCAAAACCTTGTCGGTCTGTGGCCGGTAATGGCACAGGCATACTGATTCATACAAATCACCTTTGATAGCTGCCTTGATTACGCATATAAAGCAAAAATAACGCAAATAATAATGCGTATAAAGGTTATATTACAAAATTATAACACAACACATACGAAGTGTCAAGAATTGCTTTCTGCTATGCTAAAAGAGCAGAGAGGTGAGCGTATGGACGAAGAATTTATCCGCAATCGAATCACAGAATTACGATTGAAAAAAGGCGTTTCAGAATATCAGATGAGCATGGAGTTAGGGCAGAACAGAAGCTATATTCAGGCAATTTCTTCCGGGCGTTCTATGCCGTCTATGAAGCAGTTTCTCAACATCTGTGAGTATTTTGAAATCACGCCGCTTCAATTTTTTGATGCACAGGAGAATAACCCTCAGCTTATCAAGAAGGCTTTGGACGGAATGAGAAAGATGTCAGATGACGATCTGATTATGCTGATTGGTTTTATAAATCGCTTAAACACAGAAAACTAACGATAGGAGGCAGTAAGCATCCCGTCGTTAGTTTTTTCATTTTATGCGCAGCATATTGTGGCAAGCAATGCTTGTGGCTATCCATTTCGCCACAAACTGCTTGTTGAGGGCAGTGCCCCCAAGCCCCTTTGAACACGGAATTTCATTCTGTGGCTGCGCGTTCTGCGAACGCTTTTGACCAGGACCAGCTTATCGCTGGCCGTGGTCTTTTTCTTTTTCAACATCCTGTTCTACCTCCATTTTCAGCACTCGATCCACATTGGCCTTTGCCGTTAAAAGCTCCCGCATTTCCTCACGGGAACGCCGGTACTCGGCATAGGTCTTTTTCTTTTCTTCCAGCAATTTTGCGTACTCCGTCTGCAACTCTTTGACCTTGGGCAGCTTCTTGACGCCCATCTCATTAAAGGCATTCTTAGCAGCTTGGTGGAGCAGAATTTCTTCCTCATGTTCTTCCCGGAATTTCTTAGAATAAGCTGACCGATGACCAGATAATGTGATTATGAATGTGCGATTTGTCTATGTGAGTACAGACCACAAAGGCATGATTGCCCTTGGTAAAACGCTTGGCAAATTCTACGCCCAGCAGGTTGGCTTCTTCCGGAGTGATCTCTCCGGGGCGGAAAGACTGGCGCACATGATAGGCAATCACATCGTCCGCACCTCGCACTCGTCCGGTCGCGGCAAGGTACTGTCGCTTTGCCAGAAGGAACTCTGCATCCGCAGTCCGACTGTCACACGCATAGCCGGTAATGAGCCTGCCGTTATCTGTTTTTTGGGGATTGGCCACATAGTCGATGATGTCACTGATCGCCCGACTTTCTGTGCGGCCCTTGCCGACATGAAGCGGCATGATTCTTGTGGTTGCCATAGGTCAGACCTCCTTTCCGAAAAGAAAACGGCCTGCCGTAGCAGACCGCGTTCTTTTAACCTTTTTGACTTCCAAAAATATTGCAGTTTCACTTCCGATTTTGTAGAGACAGGATGTTAAATCTGACATCCTGTTTCTTTATCCATACACCCTATCCTGAATGGCAAATTTCAAACTCTGCACCTTGCCCAGCAGCCAGATTGCAGCCAGTGGCAGACCCATGGGACTAATCAAAAATGCCATGACTAAAAGGATCACACCATTTTGCAGGGAATAGGTAATAAGCACAGCCACGCCAAGCAGAGCAATCACAATGCTGAGCAGGCCAAGCACCAGACCGGATATGTAGATCAGCCCCGTGCAGATCCAGACAAAAAGTGTCAGCACCAAAATGACCGGTGCAGTTACGATCATCAGCAGGCATTTCAAAATCTTCATTCCAGTTCCTCCTTCCAACGCTCCAGATGCCGTTTGCATAGGGCATCCGCTTCTCTCTCATCATCTTCCGTCACTTCTCGTTTGCCTTTAGTCAGTTCAATCTCCAGATAAGTCCGGTAATCATCGGCTAAGAGGTCGAACAGCTCCTTGGGAGTATGGCACACCTCGCCGGTGCAATAGTGAAAGTCTTGGTCAAATTCAACCCTTACACATCCATGACAGCTGATATAAACTTCGATGGTCTCGTCTGCGGCCAGATAGTCCGCAAAAATCTCCAACACTTTTTCAAAGGTCTGCATCTGTTTTCACTCCTTTGCTACACTGCTATTCTATTTCATATTATCCAGTATGGACAGTCAAAAGACAAGGATACCGGCAAAAAGAAAAAGCGGAGGGAGGTGCGGCGAAGAAACGCCTTTCCTCCCTCCGCAAATGGAGTACCTATCCCTGTTATGAAAGTTTAGAAAGCTGGGTAAGGATTTCCTTCACACCCTCCCATAACAGCTCCTGACGCTGGGACATATCCTTCAAATCAGCGTCGTAAACCCGCCCGGTCTCATGCACTTTACGGGTCAGCTGATTCAAGTTGTTGCTGCTTCGGCGCATTAGGGAGACCAGCTCCTTCAGCTCTGGCAGTTCCAGCTTGACCACATACCCATCCAGTGCCATTTTTCTTAGATAGGCTTCACGGTTTGAGGTTCCAAGCTGAGACATTTTTTGCTCAATTACAGCAAGCTCCTCCGATGAAACTCTAAAGTTTAATTGCATATCCCTCTTACGCTTTGCCATAGTTATCTCTCCGGTCCCTGTTTCTTCGGAGCGGCAGGCTTATGGGCAGGCAGCTCCTGCTTGAGCTTTTGCAGGACAGAGCTTTTTGCTTTCTCCTGAACGGCCCTTCGAGCCTGTCTTGCAAACAGGTCTACAAGTCCCGGATTGACCTGATCTACTACCAGATAAGCATTGCGGCGAAACGATTCTTTGTCCTCCGGCATAGGAATGGTCTTTGCCCATGCTTTGTTGTCACGGGAGATCCGCTCATCTGCATCCTTATGCTGAATGGTATTGGCGAGAATAAAGTTCATCCGCTCTGCTCCAAATTCCTCCAAAATCTCTTGCACCGCAGAAGCAGTATCCAGCCTGTTATCCCTATAATGGGCACTGATTGCCTGCTCAATGGCAACTTTACAGGAAAAATTCGCCTGGTCAGACAGCCAATATGCGTCTGTTTCTCCATGCTTAGTCGCGTATAAAGTGCTGAGGCGGACTGCTTTTGCCTTCTTTGATGATTGCAGCAGCAACCGAAAGGGTCTGTCCTTCGGTCAGTTCCGGCAGGGCTTTCTCTGCGCCCTCTTTTTTCGGCTCTGCATCCTTCATTTTGGCACGGTAAGCGTCCTCCAGTGCTTTCCATCCGGGGTGCTTTACCGTTTTTCCTTTTGCGGTAAACTCCCCACCGGCACACGCTGCAATCACAACGGTTTCCGAATAGATATGGGGCTGGGCTACGGCGCACAGCAGACGCAGGGCCACCAGCTCCAGCACCGCTTTTTCTCCCGCAGGAAGGGCAGAAAGGTCTGCATCCTTGAGATTTCTGGTAGGGATTACTGCGTGGTGGTCGGTTACTTTCTTATCGTTGATGACCGTCTGCGGATCACAGGTAATGGCGATCCCTTTGCGAAACGGCATAGCATTGGCAACCAGATTCACCAGCACCGGCAGGCTGTCTGCCATATCGCCAGTCAGATAGCGGCTGTCAGTACGGGGATAGGTGCAGAGCTTCTTTTCATACAGGCTTTGCAGATAGTCCAGGGTCTGCTGGGCTGTAAATCCAAGCAGGCGGTTGGCATCTCTTTGCAGAGTAGTCAGGTCATAGAGGGCAGGCGGCTTTTCGGACTTTTCCTTGCACTCCACCTTTTTGATTGTGGCAGCTGCACCCTGACAGGCTTCTTTCAGCTGCTCGGCAGCGGCCTTATCCGCCATGCGCTCCCCGGATACGGTAAGACCGGGCAGCTCCAGCGCCACGGTATAAAAGGGAACCGGCTTAAAGGTGTCGATCTCAGCTTCTCGCTGGACAATGAGTGCCAGCGTTGGGGACATAACACGCCCGATGTTGAGTGTGCGGTGATACAGCACGGAAAAAAGCCTTGTGGCATTGATCCCCACCAGCCAGTCGGCCTTGGCACGGCAGAGGGCAGCATCCCGAAGTCCGTCATAGTCCGCACCGGGGCGCAGGTTTGCAAAGCCCTCCCTTATGGCGGAGTCCTCCATCGAAGAAATCCAGAGCCTTTTCATCGGTTTTTGACAGCCTGCCAGCTCATAGACGCTGCGGAAAATCAGCTCGCCCTCGCGTCCGGCATCACAGGCATTTACCACCTCCGTCACATCCGGGGCGTTCATCAGCTTTTTGAGAATATCAAACTGCTTTTTCTTATCCTTTCCCACCACCATCTGCCAATGCTCCGGCAGAATAGGCAGGTCATCATATCGCCACTTTGCGTACTTGGGGTCATAGCTGTCTGCGTCCGCAAGACCGGCCAGATGGCCCACACACCAGCTGACACGCCAGCCGTTGCCCTCCAGATACCCGTCCTTACGGGCAGTTGCACCGATCACCGCCGCCAAACTCTGGGCAACTGATGGTTTTTCAGCAATCACCAGCTTCATATTCTTCAACCTCCCATTCTTCCCGCACAGGCGTGTGCAGTTTTTTCTCAATGCTGTTTTCCTCATCCAGAAGCAGGTTATAACTAAACCGGTAGTCATAGCGGTACAGTTTCCCCAGCAGGTCATTGATGATGATGCGGCAAGCCAAAATGACACGAGTTTTATCCACCTGCATCAGCTGGTAGCGTTGATAATTGCTGTAATATTCTTCATGGCGGTGGGTATTGCGGACAGCATCTTCAAGCAAACTTTCTACTGCATCCTGACAACCATCCTCTTTTTCACCCTCCATACAGTTCAGAAGTTCCATTACCATAGGAAAGCTCTGTTCATCCATAGGAGCTTCTGCTGCAAGAAAACCGATCAGGGCAGATAAGAGCAGACGGGCTGCTGCCTGTTCCTGGTCCGTCAAAACAGCCATCGTTTTCTCCGCATTTGGCAGAATCTTATCTTCCACAAAATCTGCCGCGTCACCGGAATAAAGCTGACGGACAGAATCTATGGATAATGAAACCATCACGGCATCCTGAGAAAAGTCAAAGGAATCTTCCTGTTTTGCTTTTCTCCGAAGTTTGTTTAACATGGTAGAAAGAATGTCTCCGCCAAAATACACGGCGATCACCAGCAGGTCAAAAACAACAATCAGCTTGATAAATATAATCAGAACACTCATTTTTTTCGTTTCCTTTCTTTGAGCCATCGTTCCATTTCCCGGTGGCAGACGCCTACGCAGGGACTTCCATAATTCCCGCAGCCATAACAGGGGTGGCTTGGGGGTAAAGAAGGAGGACGGGAAGTTTTCTTCCCGCCCTCCGGCCTGCGTGTCATCATGCGTTCATAGGGACTGTCTGTGAAACGGGTCATTTCATGCTGTCCTCGTCATCATTTTCTGCGCTGCCCCCGTCAGCGTCAGGCTCGTCCGACTCCTCATCCTCGGTTTCCCATTCCTCGGAATCTTCCTCGCCATAATCATAATCGTCCAGACTGTCATTCCCCTTGGTCTTAGGCTTGTTCTTAACAAGCTTCAAATAGGCAAATACGCCACCGCCGCCCAATAGAGCCAGCAGAAGGATCAGCGCAGCCGGGTTCAGTCCGGCAGGCTTCTCTTTTTCCGGCTCCGGTGTTTCTGCCGGAGGTTCCGGTGCTTTTCCCGTACATTTACTCTTATCCGTTACACAGACCGGGCAGGCCGTATTGACTGCCCCTGCTTCACATTTCTTTGTGCAGCTGCACACCGCAGGCGGCTCCTCTTTGGCATTTCCATCTTCCATCAGCGCCATCAGGTCTGCTTCATCCACCTGGTTCAGAAAGTGAACAGCAGTCTTTTTATCCTCGTTGACCCTGTCGATCAGGATATAAAAATAGTTGCCTGCCTTGGTGGTAACAGTAATGAGCTGCTTATTGCCACCAAAATCATCCACCAGAGCGGCGTTACCCTCCGGGGTCAGCGCAGGTGCTTTTTCGGGTTCTTCCACCACCACATTGCTGTCATTGGTGGTATCCTCTGCCGGGGGCGGCGCTGCGCCCTGGGCAAAAGCGGGAACGGTAAAGCCCGATGCCAGAACCAGCGTCAGGCAAAGGGCGGAAAGTGTTCGGAGCAATCCTTTATTCCTCATAGCTGTTTTCCTCCTGTTCGTTGTTGTCATCCACCATACTGCCGGGAACTGCGCCGCCGGACAGCATGACGCTCAGCTGAGCCGGGGTCATACGCAGTGCGCGCACCATCTGAACGATCTCCAGATTTTCTGCCTCGGTTTTCTGTGCCTCCAGCGCCTTGAGCTTTTCCTGATACTCTGCGATCTTCTCACGGACCTTTGTAATCTCCTGGTCAATGCGCTCAATTTTGTTCTTTGCCATCGTCTATCACTCCTTCTAATAAATTTCGGTTACCAGTTCATCAGGCCGTAGCCCTTAATGCTTTGATAATTCAGGTCATAACTCTTGATCTTGCAGGCATCACCGGAATTTCCCTCCACGGTATAAACACGGCTGCCATCGGTGCCGACAACAATTCCCACATGGTCTGCGGAACCATCCAGATCCCAATCAAAGAAAATGGCATCACCGGGGGCGATGTTCTCATATCCTCGTGCGCCCCACTGTCCATGAGACTGGAACCACGGAACACCCTGCCACTCACAGCCTGCAAAGCGCGGCTCACTTTTTCCTGCTTGGTTATAGCACCAGGATACGAAGCAAGCGCACCATTCCACGCGGCTGTCAAAGCCATACCAGCTCCAGTAGGGATAACCGCCCACATTGCCCACCTGACTTTTCGCCAGTTCCACCAGCTGCGGATTGCCGGGGCGGGTGCCGTTAATGAACTGCACACCGGACAAATCTTCCGAGCCGCTGGTATCAGGGGAACCGCCGCCAAACAACAGCGGCTTATTGCCCGTGGTCTGTCGGTAGACCTGATACATTTCCATCTGCTCCGGGGTCAATAGCTCCGACGCCACAGCGGAAATGGGCTTGCTGGTGAGTTTCACATTCAGAATGTAATACTCATAGGGGACTTCTTCTGAGGTGGTCTCGCCGGTCTCCGGGTCGGTGGAGGTCTCCGTGCGATAGCGGATCTCCACTTCCTCGGTAAGCGTCAGCTGATACTGTGCTGCAAACACACGCGCCAGCTCTGCCTGGGCGCTTTGCCGGGTATAGCCCTGCAAGACAGCAGAGAGAAATGCCGCCAGCTCATGCGGGTCATGGCCGATCATGTCAAGGTCATAGCGATACTCGTCATACCCTGGGTGGCTGTTTTCGATGTTGTCAATTTCCTCCTGCAACTGGGCTTCTCTGGCTGCATAATCTGCCTCCACCGCCAGCATTTCCGGGTCATCTGACGGATAGGTGGTGCCGGAGAGAACGGAACCGATGCTCTGCGCCATCATGGAGCAGGAGGACATGGTATTCATCAGCATACAGGCGATGAGGAACAAAACTCCTGCGATCAGGAAGCCCTTCTTGTGGCGCATGACGAATGCCCCTGCCTGCTGTGCCTTTTCTTTTACCGTCCTTGCGGCCTTTCCTGTTTTGGACGCAGCCTGGGCGGTATTTCCGGCAGTCTGACCGGTGCGCTTGGCGGCGGCATACTGCTTTTTGATGGCCTGCTTTTGCTGCCAGCGGGAAAGAGGATTGCTGGAAAACTGAGGATTTTCCTGCAAAGATTTCTGGTACAGGACATTTACATTAGCCTTTTCCAGTTGACGCTCTGCCTGGGCTGCTTTGCGGTACGACTTCAGCTTGTGACTACGGTAGCCCTCCCGCACCAGATAAGCGCCGGTCTCCACCGCCTCCTCGGACTTGTGGGCGCTTTCCACGCCCACATTGTCCTGCTCTGTTTCCCGGATCTCTTTGTGGAGCTTGCCCGCAACCAGATGGACGGGAGCTTCCCTGACTCCTTGAGAAACTTTGGAGGGTGGCTTTTTCTTGTCCTCAAAGGTCAGCTTCGAGGTCTTTTTTCCGGTATCTGGGTCAATGACCGTCTGCCTGACCTTTTTCTTTGGGATATTTGCCTGCGCCTTATCTGCTCTGGCCGCAGCTTTCTCCGCTTTACGGATCGGCTTTTCCAGTGCAGGGTCAGACCGTTCCTCATCAGTAAAGCGCAGGCGCGGTTCCTTATTCAAACCATTCTCCCAGCATGAGGGAGGACATCATGTAGTGCAGCTCTGCATAAATGGCCATTCCCACAGGATCGTTGAACATACAGCCGGACAGGTAGGCATAAAACTGTGCCACCACATCGGACAGGATCTTCGCTTCGGTTCCTTTCAGAACCAGACCACCCATACCTTCCTTGCGATATAATCTTTCATATTTGTTGTTACTTACACTTGCCTTTTCTTCAAGGCTTTTCAAGACATGAATCGGATTTCTCATAGTGTCTCACACACCATCCTTTCTGTTTTGAAAATGATTCACTGTTCCCCTTTGCCATGTAGACGGCTTTCCCGTCCGCAGACTACTATGGGAACTCTGTTGCCATGGTGAATATTCAGAACCCCGCATTTCAGCGTTTTCATAGCCTTTCGGCATTTCACTTTAGGCAATCCCCGTTTAGTACGGTATAAACAAGCGTTCCACGTTGTCGGTATGTGACGTTCGCCTTTTTCCACTTTCCCGTGGCTGAACCTGCTCCGAGTATCAGCAGCCGCATAGCCAAACAATGCGACTGTCAGGAACACTGACGAGTACAACCTCTCTACGTCAGGGGTACGCTCTTGGTCCCGATTTCAGGCTGTCATTCAAGCAGTCTAGCTTCCATCCTCATACGTGGATTTTCATTCCGTCACGCCGGCGCTTCTGAGGCTTCAGCGCCCCGTGTCCTCCGTCATGCTATGGTCGCCCTCCGGTTTCCCTTTTGGGGTAAGACGGGGAATGATAGGTTGCGGCACAATGCCGCTTGATACTTTTACCTACTACTTGCTCAAGGTAGGATTTATACCGCCCTTACGGGCGCACTTGGTTTGAGCCAGAAACGGGTCTTACCGGAACCGGAGCCGCCGATCACCAGCACATTTTTGTTTCTGGCGGTCTTTGGGGCCTTGGGGCGGCTGTTCATGGTCAGGCTTTCGGTTTTTGTGAGAATGACATTGTTCTGGAACACCGGGTCGATGTAGGGAGCAATATCCTCACGGGTTCCCCAACGGGCAGAGCCATACTCCATACCGTGACGGTACTTCTTGGCGTTTTTACTTTTGAGATACACCGCCAGACGCAGGCCAGAACCGCAGCACAGCCCCACCAGCAGATCCAACGGGTGCAGGCTGGGCCAGAAACTTTGCAGCGCCCCAGGCAGGACAGCAAACAGGGAAAGGAATTTCTCCGAAGCATTTGTCCCCTGAGCCAGTCGCCATGCCTCCCCGAAGTTGGTAGCAAACAGCCCCATCAGGAGATAGGGCAGGTTCAGCAAAACGAGCTTTTTGATGTCAAACTGCTTTTTCATCGTTCCAGCTCCTTTCGCTTGGTGCGGTCCACCACGGCATTTTTGACCATCTCTTTGAACTGACTGAGTTTTGCCAGCACAGACGGGCGTTCCGTTTTCTCGGCCTTCTTGACCTTTTTGCTGGTGTACTCAGTAAATGCAGCGGTCAGCGCATCGGCGTCACGGCCTTTGAAAAAGATCAGGTACTTGGGCGGGGAGCTGCTGCGGTCTTTCTTCACCGCATAATCCACACCATATTTCCGGGCGATCTTCTCAAATTCCTTGATGGAAGGGTCTGTGATCTCAATATTGGAGATCCCCTGATTCTGACCAATGAGCTGCTTGACGGTCTGTTTGCCGTGGGGTGTCACAGGAGCGTCACGGCTTCTCTGCTTTTGCAGCTTCTTTTCCTTGCAGTGGGCAAGGTACTTGGTGATGGCGGCCTTAAACAGCCTGCCAGTGAACTTTGTTCCGCTGACAACCAGCGTTAAAGTCCTGTTTTCCACTTCTTCCTGCATTTTCAACGCCTCCTTTCTACAAAATGTGCAGGGGTGGTGCATTTTCTTCTAAGGCGGGACCACCAGCCGCCGGAGAAAATATTTCTTCATCGCTCCATCCCGCGGCTCTTTTTCTTTACCGGCTTCTTATCCGGCAGATTCCACTCTTTCCGAAACTCCGCCACACCTTTGGGGTCAAATGCCTTCAACTTCTCCAGATCAAAGGCAACAGCAGAATATTTCCCATAACCGGACTGCACCTGATAGGGAAGCACCTTCCCCAATTTGTTCTCTTTGATGAATCGCAGCAAGTCCTTGCTGATGTCACCGGAAATAAACGCCTCTCCGGGGTCCAGGGAATACCCCGGAAGGTTCACCGTCATATCTGCAAACGGTTCTGCCCCATCTTCTGTATGGGTAATCATGCCGATATAAAGCCGCTGATTATTCGCATACATCCCAAGTTGCAGCGATATGGTTTCTTCCCCATATTCCCACTTGAAGGGTACCAGCTCATAACTGCCATCAGGCAGAGGTCTGGCAATCGCAGGAACCAACACGCCATACTTTTTGATGCTGTCTGCGGTTTCTATCATTGCATCATCATCCTTGACCTTGAAGGGGTGATCCTTGAACGGATGCAGTTCAGATAGGGGAATTTCCTGGATTTTTTCCAGTTGCTCGTCTTGCCGACTTTCTTCAGTAGAAAACAGGTCATCTACTGAGGCCAGCTCTATTTTTTTCGCGCTGCTTTTCAAGTTTCATCACCTCCTGGGTCAGATTCTTGTAACCCTCGGCCACTTTGCCCTTGGGGTCATGGGCAAAAATACTCTTGCCCTCGGCACTGATTTCCTTTGCTCGGACAGAATGGGGAATCTCAGTTCCGAACACTTTGATTTTGCTGCCGTAGGTTTCTCGCAGCAGAGCCGCAATCTCCTTGGCAAAGTTGGTGCGGTTGTCCACCATCGTCAGCAGGATACCGTCGATCTGGAGCTTGGGGTTGATCTGCCGTTTCACCTTATTGACCGTCTGGAGCAGCTGTTCCAGGCCCTTGGCGGGCAGATACTCCGCCTGGACGGGGATTATGACCCTGTTGGCCGCCGCCAACGCATTGACCGTAAGCATCCCCAGGGAGGGCTGACAGTCAATCAGGATATGGGAATACTGTCCCTTGAGCGTGTCCAGGTATTGCCGCAAGATGGTCTCACGGCTCATGGCGTTCACCAGGGAGACCTCCATGCCGGAGAGCTGGATGTCGGCAGGCATCAGGTCAACGCCTTCCGGGTGGTGCAGGATGCCCTCGCCGGGGCGCATCGGCTCGTCCATCAGGATACGGCCCATCGCGTCGGACAGAGTAAAGGGCAGCTTGTCCGGCTGGGGATGGCCCAGGCTGATGGTCAGGCTGCCCTGCGGGTCTCCGTCGATCAGCAGAACTTTCTTCCCCGTCTGCGCCAGCCCGATACCCAGATTTGCGCAGGTGGTTGTCTTGCCAACGCCGCCTTTCTGGTTGGCGATGGCGATAATTTGTGTGTTCATTTCAGTTTCCTCCTGTGTCTTGAACAGAAGATGGAATGTAAAGAGGGTAAACTACCCCCTTGGGTTTTCTTAAAATCAAGAACATTTCGGCATCCTTTTGATTTAGGATTCATTTATCACGGTTCTGTACCGGACACTCCCATTGCCTGCGACGCTTTTAACGCTCGGACTGTGGCTGAGTGTAAGTTTTCCCCCTGTCCCTGGATCGTGGCCTCAAGTTATCAAGCTCTTTACCGGCGATAGGGAAGTCGCTCGACCCGTAGGCGTCATGGCGTATCACCGGAGTGGCTCTCCGAGGGACGGTTGTACCTGATGTTCTTCTGAATTTTCAAGGTCCACGAGATGTAACTCTCACTTGTAGGCCACGGCAGAGGCCGTTTGTTGCGCAAAAAATAAAAAAAGGAGCAGAAAATTTTTCTGCTCCCTGTTGTGACAAGGTATAATGACCTTTTATTGTGTGTAGCCACGCTTTTTACTCCAATTTCTAATCAACAGTAAAATCGTGTTGTGCATCTGTTCACTATTGTAATGCGAGGGGAAATACTGCTTGATTTCTTCTTCTTCAACAATCATCGGCTCTCTCTGGTTTGGTTTCTTTTCCGATAAGATACAAACCAAGTAATCTTCTGTAAAGTCTGATTCACTGGCCTTTTCTCGGATGGCTTTTGCCTGAGAAATAGATGGGGTTGCTTTTAGTGCTACCATTACCTTATATAGTAGCCTCTGTTGCTTCTTGTCCAAGTAGGAAATAGATACTGCTGGATTCAATGCCATTTTTCGATTATCAACCATTTCAAGGATTTCTGGTATCAATTCAGTAAGACGGATATAGCGAGAAATTTGGTTGCGACTTTGACCGACTTGTTCAGCAATTAACTCTCTGGATTCTTTTCCGACACACTTCCGCCCAAGTTGGGCGGAAGTAAATCCTTTACGCCCCTGATGGCTCATAGCTACCAACTTCATTTTGTATGCAAAGGCTCTTTCACTTGGGAGAATCGTTTCACGCTGAAGGTTTGCATCTACCATGTTTACAACTGCCTCATCATCCGTCATAGACCGGACTAAAACAGGCATCTCAGAGTAACCCAATACTTCACAAGCCGCTTTGCGTCGATGACCAGAAATTAGTTCATAACAATCCTCACCAATCTGGCGAGCCACCGCTGGATGAATTACACCGTGAATTTCAATGCTCTCAACAAGACGCCGAAATTCCTCATCGTCTCGTACCTGAAAGGGATGATTCTTAAATGGCTTCAGTTGTTCCAAGGGAATGTTTTTTACTGCTTGCCTTTGATCGTCTCGTCTCATAATGGCCTCCTTTACTGAAAGCTGAATTCGTCCAAAATTACGGAATTGGCTGCTGTGAAAATAGCAGCGAGCATGGACAAAATGTATTTTTGAAATCAGAATACATTTTTGCGTTCCCATTTAGATTTGTACAAACAGCCCAAAATAACAACAAAAAACCCCCGCACATTGCCCAATTGGGAATGTACGGGGGTTTTGGTGATTAGATATAAACCTCCACGGTCAAATCATGCCATTTTGACGGTTTTATGCCGTATCCATGGGATTTATAGAAGGTTTGCGCTTCATCAAATCCAATGGTGAATGACAGAACTCTTACTTGCGGGGGTTCTTGATAGCAGCCTGTGCTGCCGCCAGTCTTGCAATCGGTACACGGAACGGTGAGCAGGATACATAGTCCAGGCCAATCTTATGGCAGAACTCTACGGAAGACGGGTCTCCGCCGTGCTCGCCGCAGATACCTACATGCAGGTTCGGATTTACCGGCTTGCCAAGCTTGATAGCCAGCTCCATGAGCTTGCCTACGCCTGTCTGATCCAGCTTCGCGAACGGGTCGTTCTCCAGGATCTTCTTATCGTAGTACGCGTTCAGGAACTTGCCTGCGTCGTCACGGGAGAAGCCGTAGGTCATCTGGGTCAGGTCGTTGGTACCGAAGCAGAAGAAGTCCGCATCCTTTGCGATAGCGTCTGCGGTCAGGGCTGCTCTCGGGATCTCGATCATGGTACCAACCTCATACTTCAGGTCGATGCCTGCTGCCGCGATCTCAGCGTCTGCAGTCTCTACTACAACCTTCTTTACAAACCTCAGCTCTTTCTCCTCACATACCAGCGGAATCATGATTTCCGGTTTTACATTCCAGTCAGCGTGTGCCTTCTTTACATTGATAGCCGCGCGGATGACAGCTCTGGTCTGCATCTTCGCGATCTCCGGATAGGTAACAGCCAGACGGCAGCCTCTGTGGCCCATCATCGGGTTGAACTCATGCAGGGACGCAATGATGTTCTTGATGGTCTCTACAGATTTTCCCTGTGCCTCTGCCAGCTTCTCGATGTCAGCTTCCTCAGTCGGAACAAACTCATGAAGAGGCGGATCCAGGAAACGGATGGTAACCGGGCAGCCCTCCAGAGCCTCGTACAGCTTCTCGAAGTCTCCCTGCTGATAGGGCAGGATCTTCTCCAGTGCCGCTTCTCTCTCTTCTGCGGTATCGGAGCAGATCATCTCACGGAATGCAGCGATTCTGTCTTCCTCGAAGAACATATGCTCGGTACGGCACAGACCGATACCCTCAGCACCCAACTCGCGTGCTTTCTTCGCATCCGCCGGTGTATCCGCGTTGGTACGAACCTTCAGGGTTCTGAACTTGTCAGCCCATGCCATAACGCGGCCGAACTCGCCTGCGATCTTCGCGTCCGCGGTCGGGATCTGTCCATCGTAGATATTGCCTGTAGTACCGTCGATGGAAATCCAGTCTCCCTCATGGTACTCCTTGCCAGCCAGTGTAAACTTCTTATTTGCCTCGTCCATAGCGATATCGCCACAGCCGGATACACAGCAGGTTCCCATTCCACGGGCAACAACTGCCGCATGGGAGGTCATACCGCCACGAACGGTCAGGATACCCTGTGCAACCTTCATTCCTGTGATATCCTCCGGAGAGGTCTCCAGACGAACCAGAACAACCTTCTCACCTCTCTCATCCCATTTCTCAGCATCCTCTGCGGTAAATACGATGCGTCCGCATGCTGCTCCCGGAGAAGCTCCCAGACCCTTGCCGGCCGGTGTAGCTGCCTTCAGCGCTGCAGCGTCGAACTGCGGATGAAGCAGAGTATCCAGGTTACGCGGGTCGATCATAGCTACAGCCTCTTCCTCTGTACGCATACCCTCGTCTACCAGGTCGCAGGCAATTTTCAGAGCTGCCTGTGCGGTTCTCTTACCGTTACGTGTCTGCAGCATGTACAGCTTGCCGTGCTCTACGGTAAACTCCATATCCTGCATATCTCTGTAATGATCCTCCAGGATCTTGCAAACCTTATTGAACTCCTCAAATGCCTCTGGGAACTTCTCGCCCATCTCAGAGATGTGCATCGGAGTACGAACGCCTGCTACTACGTCCTCGCCCTGTGCATTGGTCAGGAACTCACCGAACAGTCCCTTCTCACCGGTAGCCGGGTCACGGGTGAAGGCTACGCCGGTACCGCAGTCGTCGCCCATGTTACCGAATGCCATGGACTGTACGTTAACTGCCGTTCCCCAGGAATAGGGGATATCGTTGTCACGACGGTATACGTTCGCACGGGGGTTGTCCCAGGAACGGAATACAGCCTTGATTGCTCCCATCAGCTGCTCCTTCGGATCATCCGGGAAGTCTGCGCCGATCTTCTCTTTATATTCTGCCTTGAACTGATTAGCCAGCTCCTTCAGGTCTTCTGCTGTCAGCTCTACGTCCTGCTTAACGCCCTTCTTCTCCTTCATAGCGTCAATCAGTTCTTCGAAGTACTTCTTTCCTACTTCCATTACAACGTCAGAGTACATCTGAATAAATCTTCGATAGCAGTCCCATGCCCAGCGGGAATTGCCGGATTTCTCTGCGATTGCGTTTACTACGGTCTCATTCAGACCCAGGTTCAGAATGGTGTCCATCATACCCGGCATGGATGCACGAGCGCCGGAACGAACGGATACCAGCAGCGGATTCTCAGCATCACCAAACTTCTTGCCGGTGATCTCTTCCATCTTGCCGATGTACTCGTTGATCTGTCCCATGATCTCTTCGTTGATTTCCTGTCCGTCCTCGTAGTACTGGGTGCAGGCCTCTGTTGTGATAGTAAAGCCCTGCGGTACCGGAAGTCCCAGACCTGTCATCTCTGCCAGATTTGCTCCCTTTCCACCCAGAAGATTACGCATCTGCGCATTACCTTCTTTGAATAAATAAACCCATTTTGCCATTGCCCTGTTTTCCTCCTGTTAATTATGTTTGATCCCGGCTATCTATGCGTTCTCTCCCAATGCATAAAAATAGCGCGGGATCTGTGGTCAACGACCAAACCCTGCGCACATGTATAGTGTAACACACTCGTAATATTTGTCAAGCTTATTTCGTGGATTTATCATAAACTTCACCCGAATTGCGGAACTGTTTTTGTTTATTTTTTAACTATCTCACAGGAATCCACATATCCAGATTTGGCGGATTGATGCTATGTGCAGAGAAAGAGGCTGCCGGTCTGCCCGTCGGAACACGCAGATTTTCCTACTCCTCGCAGGCGGCTTATCCGCGCCCGACCGCCAAACTCGGCCTGCGGCCTCAAACAGTGGCTCCTTCGGGCGCTGCCAGCCTGCTCGTCCCTACGGAAAATCAGCTAACGTTCCGACGGGCAGACCGGCAGCCTCTTTCTCTGGGATGGACGTCATCGTAGACCGAACCCCCGTCCTTCATAGTCAGAAACAGGAAAAATGCACCCCTGGCTGACGTTAGCTTATTTTCCGCTGCTTCTGTCTGCGCTAGGCAGCACCCATCGAGCCGAGTTTTTCATAGAATCCTGCTTGCAGGATTCCCCCGCCTGTGGCAATTTCCTCTTGCCACAGTGCGATCCTCCCGGAGGGAATTGCGCATTTATGCGCAGTCGGGTGCGAATAAGCCTCGCGGACAGAAGCAGGAAAATAATGCGTGTCAGCCAGGGGTGCATTTTTCCTGTTTCGTCCTATATGAAATAAAATTAGAATGTGAATTTCTCCGCAAAGTAAGCATCCAGCTCGTCAATCTTCACACGAACCTGCTCCATGGTATCACGATCACGGATAGTAACCGCGCCATCTGTCTCAGACTCAAAATCATAGGTCACGCAGAACGGCGTACCAATCTCATCCTGGCGGCGATATCTCTTACCGATATTACCTCTGTCGTCAAACTCACAGTTATACTTCTTGCTAAGCTGCGCGAAGATCTTCTCCGCGCCCTCGTTCAGCTTCTTGGACAGGGGCAGCACGCCGATCTTCACCGGTGCCAGTGCCGGATGGAAATGAAGCACGGTACGCACGTCGCCGCCCTCCAGCTCCTCCTCGTCGTAGGCTGCGCACAGGAACGCCAGAACTACGCGGTCCGCGCCCAATGACGGCTCGATAACGTAGGGGATGTATTTCTCCTTGGACTCATCGTCAAAGTAGGACATATCCTGTCCGGATACATTCTGATGCTGAGTCAGGTCATAATCGGTTCTGTCTGCGATGCCCCACAGCTCGCCCCAGCCGAACGGGAACAGGAACTCAAGGTCCGTAGTCGCCTTGCTGTAGAAGCACAGCTCCTCCGGAGAATGATCGCGGGCACGCATCTCGTCGTCCTTCATGCCGAGGGACTTCAGCCAATCGATGCAGTACTGCTTCCAGTAAGCGAACCACTCCAGGTCAGTACCCGGCTTGCAGAAGAACTCCAGCTCCATCTGCTCGAACTCCCTGGTACGGAAGGTGAAGTTACCCGGTGTAATCTCGTTACGGAAGGACTTACCAATCTGTCCGATACCAAACGGGATCTTCTTTCTGGAGGTTCTCTGTACGTTCTTGAAGTTTACAAAGATACCCTGCGCAGTCTCCGGACGGAGGTATACGGTATTCTTCGCGTCCTCGGTAACACCCTGGAAGGTCTTGAACATCAGGTTGAACTGACGGATATCGGTGAAATCATGCTTTCCGCAGGACGGACAGCAGATATTGTGCTCATCCACATAAGCCTTCATTTCTTCCGGGGACCATGCGTCTACAGAGCCCTCGATCTCAATGCCGTTCTCAGCCATATAGTCCTCGATGAGCTTATCGGCACGGAAACGCTCCTTACAGCTCTTGCAGTCCATCAGCGGGTCGGAGAAGCCGCCCAGATGTCCGGACGCTACCCAGGTCTGCGGGTTCATCAGGATGGCACAGTCTACACCCACGTTGTACGGATTCTCCTGTACGAATTTCTGCCACCATGCGCGCTTTACATTGTTCTTAAGCTCTACGCCCAGATTGCCGTAATCCCAAGTGTTGGCCAGACCGCCGTAAATCTCAGAACCCGGATATACAAAGCCTCTTGCCTTTGCCAGAGATACAATTTTGTCCATTGTCTTTTCCATTTGCTTTTCTCCTCTTCGCTTATTTATAAATGATATATGACAGTCCGCCGTCTGCGACAGCCGCCTGCTTTTTACCGGTTACATTTACATTGCCTCCTGCGGATACCGCAAGAATCGTGCCGGGAACCTCTACCTTCACAGTCTCATCGGTCTCCATCACCAGAACCTTCGCCTCGTCCGCGCCGTCCAAGTCACCCAGTGAGAGCTTCGCCCCGTCTGCATCAAGCAGTTCGCCGTTCAGCTCATAACCCCCGGCCTGCGCTTCCGCCACGGTTCCGTTGAACAGCGTCGTCTCCGTGTAATCCTCATAGTATTCGCTTCCGTCAAAGACCAGCTGCAGGGTCGCAGTCCCGTCCTTTACCTCGAACTTCTTCATGGTAATATGGTCGGTGGCATAGTTCTTATTATACTCTGCAAGCTCCGACTCTATCTCACCTTGAAGCTCTTCGGAATCGTAGAAATCCTTGTCAAATTCCTCCACAATCGTGTCGGTTATCTTTCCTTTTTTGTCTACCGCAATCGTACTCTCCTTGGGGACAGAACCGCCGCAGCCGATCAGAACCGATAACATACAGATCAGGAGACAGAAACAGACTGATTTTCTCATCGATACTCCTCCCACTTCTCTTCTGAGGTAATTACCTCAGGGAATCCCATATAGTATAGCGTCTTTCCCGGCATTTTTCAACTGAAAATTCACTTCACACAGGTCTCCAGAACATCCAGCGACTTAAAATGCCCCTCCATATACCGCTCCCGGTACCGGTGCAGCACAAACCGCAGCTCTCCCAGCACCTGCTGCGACACGTTAAAGGTATATAATTTTTCGATGGATGAGGCCGCAATATACTGTAAGGTATACAAAGTGGATTCGCAAATGTCCAACTGCCCGAAGTCCGGCGGACATTCGCCGTTCACCACCAGCACCTTCAGTTCATATATGTAACGGATCAACTCGTTGGGGATGCTTGGTTTACATAACGCTCTCAAGGACTGATACAGAAGCTTCAGCATCTGCAGCTCATCGTTGGCCTCTCTGGTATAATATTCCGCCAGCTCGCAGAAATAGAACCCGTAGCAGGCCCCTTCGAAATCGCCGCTGAGCTCATGAAAGTAATTGGAGGCCTTCGCCTGCATCAGATTATAAGAGGTACGGCCCTCGTAGACCGAAAATTCGCCGAAGACAAAGGAATTGCAGACCGCCAGAAGGGGACTGTTCTGCCGCCTGGCCCCTCTGGCAAAGGCTGTAATCTTGCCCCGTTCCCGGGTCAGAAGGATGATGCGCTTGTCATAATCCCCCTGGGGATAAGCCGCCAGCACCAGGCCGGTCACTGTGATCATTTGTCCCATATTCCGTATCCGCCCTCCGGCTTTCTCCTTTCTCCCGTGCGTCATCTGACGCCCGATCCCGGGTAATCCCTTTGTAGCTTAAGTAGTCTTCCACCGCTCCGGTCAGTTCAAACTGTTCCCATGTCATGTGCTTCGCCCCTGTTATCACGTAATTCTGAATCTACTCTTAATGTATCCAGATTCCGCACAGGTATGCCCGCAAATAAATGGTAAACGGCACGGTTCGTTACTCCTTACATTTCCAAATCTTTCTTATCATAACCAAAGTTCTTAATCAGAAAATCGCTGTCCCGCCAATCCTTCTTGACCTTGACCCAGAGCTGCAGATTCACCTTCATCTCCAGCATATCCTCGATCTCATAGCGGGCTGCGCTTCCGATTTTTTTAAGCATGCTTCCCTGCTTTCCGATGATGATGCCTTTATGGGAATCCCGCTCGCAGATGATGGTAGCGTCGATATCGCAGACCCTGCCGTTTGGCCGCTCCTTCATCTTGTCGATGGATACCGCGATACCGTGGGGAATCTCCTCATTCAGGCAGCGCAGAGCCTTCTCCCGGATAAGTTCCGCCACGATCTGACGCATGGGCTGATCGGTCACTGTATCCTCGTCATAGAACTTCGGTCCGTAGGGCAGATATTTGAAAATCTGCTTGATAAGGGTGTCGGTATTATCGCCGCTTAAGGCGGATACTGGTACAATCTCGTCAAACTCGTGGAGCTTCCGGTAGGTATCGATGACCGCCAGCAGCTCCTCCTTCTTCACCGTGTCCGTCTTATTGATAACCAGAATCACCGGAGTCTTTACTTTCTTCAGCTGCTCCGCGATATGCTGCTCGCCTGCGCCCACGAAGGTGGTGGGCTCCACCAGCCACAGAATTACATCGACCTCTTTCAGCGTCCGCTCCGCCGCATTGACCATATACTCGCCCAGCTTATTCTTGGCCTTGTGGATACCCGGCGTGTCCAGGAATACAATCTGTCCCTCGTCGCAGGTATAGACCGTCTGGATACGGTTTCTTGTGGTCTGGGGCTTATTGGATGTGATGGCGATTTTCTGGCCGATCAGCTTGTTCATCAGGGTGGACTTTCCCACGTTAGGCCGGCCAATCAGAGTGGCAAAACCGGATTTACAATTGTTATTTTCCATATACATTCTCCATTTTATGTACGGCGGACGCAGAGGCGCCCACCGGTTGTCTCTTAGTGGAACAGACTCTCCGTCATCTCAAACAGATCCTTCTGTTCCTCCAGCTTTTCCTCATTTCCAATGACACAGATATGGTTCTGGGAAAGCATTGCTTTCAGGTAGGGCGCCAACGCGCGGATCTCTTCGATACCACAGCCAAGCACCTCGTCCCGCTCCTTCTGTACCTGTTCTTCGGTGACTCCGGTCATCCAGGCGCTTAAGGAACGCATGCCCTTGGCTCTGGCGTTCAGCGGCGTATCCATGGAACTGATGGTTCCGATGATATACTTGGTCATATCGCGATCGGATACATCGAAATGCTCTGTGTAATCCACGCTCTTCTCAAATATCTCATTGGTCTTCCGAAGGTTCGGATCCCGGTAGGATACCAGATAGCCGCTGCCGGTGCGGGTGTAATTGTTCATGCAGCCGTAAGCGCCGCCCTTCACACGCACATTATTCCAGAGGTAATCGTAGCTCATGATGATCCGCAGTACCTTCAAGGCTCCGATGTACGGAAGTCCCGCTGCCCGGAAGCTTCCGGCCCGGGCCACATACTGAATCTGCGCTGAGGTTTTCAGGCCCTCATTCTTATGCTCCGGAACCAGCGCCCACACCTTTTTCTCTGCGCCGGTATTCGGATGCAGTGCCGCCGTCAGCTTCGTAACCTCCTTATCCAGCCCCGTGAGGCTCTTTTCCTCGCCGGTATAGCTGACCAGCAGATTTTCCGGGCAGAACAGCATCCGCGCAAGCTCTGCAAGCTTCTCTGCCGCCGTCTCCCATTTCTCCTCGAAGTTCGTATCCAGATCTTCAATGAAATGATAAAAGTCCACGCCGCCGGTCATATCGGAAAAGGCCGCGCTGGATGAGAAATAGGACATGGCACGAAGGGCCGCCATGGAGTGTCCGGAGGTCTGAAACGCCATCTGCTGACGGGATTTGGTCTCCGCCACGATTTCCTTAAGGCGCTTCTTATCGTGAAGCTTCGAGGTCATCAGCATCTCCCGCAGCATAGCAAAGGCCACGGGCTCCTCCTCGTAGAGAGCCTTACTCTTCACCTCGAAGACTGCCGTATAATCCCGGGGGTTCTGTACGCTGTCGTAGCTTCCCACACTGCAGGAGATACCGCCTGTGTGCAGATTCAGCTCATTGGCAAAATCACCGTAGGTGTAATGCTCTGTGTCTAGCTGACCGAGGGCCGCTTTCAGAAGTCCCAGATAGGGAATCAACTCCACCGGAATACCGCCTGCCCGAAATACCAGATCCACATAACCGATGCCATTGGTGAACAGATCATGGTAGAGCACGTCGGTGTCTCCGGCCTTTCGCAGCTCATTCTGGAAGGGCTGTGCTTTCTTGTCGATATCCTCCCGGGCAAGAAGCGGAATCTTCGCCAAATCCTCCTGGGGCGACGGCTCGCTCTGATACTCCTTCAGATGCTTTGTAAATTCCACAATCTGCTTCTTTTCTTCCGCGCTCAGGCTGTTCCTGTATGCCTCCAGCTTTCTCTTAAGCTTCTCATCCTGCTCTGCGGTCAGACCCTTCCTCGGGCGAATCAGTACCAGCGAACCATGGGGATTATCCAGCAGACAGGTTTTAATGAGACCTTCAAAATAGCCCTTATCCGCCTGTTCTTTTAAGAACGCGAAATTGTCCAGCGCCTCCAGGTGGAGGAACGCACTGTCATCCTTATAAAGCCAGCTGTCAAAGGCCTGTAAGCCGTACATCAAACCAGCCGGATAATTGCCGAAATCAGCCTCCCGGTAACGGAATTCGAAATAGTTGATACCGGCGCGGAGAGCCTTTTCATCCAATCCCTCCTCCGACAGCTTCTTTAAGGTACTCTCAATCACTTCTACAAATGCGTCTTTCTGATCTTCATTCGCGTTTTTCGCGATAATTGAGAAAACAGGCTGCTTTACGCCATTGTCGTAGGAGCTCATAATATCGTGGCCGATACCCGCGTCCAGAAGCGCCTGCTTTAAGGGCGCACCAGTGGCAGATAAAAGCACGTACTCCAGCACCTGCATAGCCAGATAAAGCTTCGCGTCCAGGGTGTCGCCCACAGATTTATTGTAGGAAAGGTAGGTGTTGTCCTCCTCGCTCTCTTCTGCGGAAATGGAATAATCCTTTATCAATTCGCGCATTTTTTCAAAGGGAGCCTGAGTCTGCACCTCGGAATCAATCTCCTGATAATCGTAGTGGCTCAGATAGTTCTCGTCAAGCCACTGAAGCTTCTCGGCCATATCACAGTTTCCATACAGGAAAATGTAACTATTAGAGGGATGATAATAGCGGCCATGGAAATCCAGAAACTGCTGACAGGTCAGATCCGGAATAAACTCCGGGTCTCCGCCGGACTCATTGGCATAGGTGGTATCCGGGTAAAGGGAGTTCAGAATCTCCCGCTCCAGTACGCCCTCCGGGGAGGAAAACGCGCCCTTCATCTCATTGTAGACCACGCCGTTCAGAGTCAGGTCGCCGTCCTCGCTGTCCATCTCGTAATGCCAGCCCTCCTGGCGGAAAATTTCTTCTTTATTATAGATATTCGGGTAAAATACCGCGTCCATGTAGACATGAATCAGATTCTGAAAATCTTTATCATTGCAGCTGGCAATGGGGTACACCGTCTTATCCGGATATGTCATGGCGTTCAGGAAGGTATTCAGGGAGCCCTTCGCCAGCTCCACAAAGGGATCCTTTACCGGGAACTCCCGGGAACCGCACAATACGGAATGCTCCAGGATATGGGCCACGCCCGTATCATCCGGCGCCGGGGTACGGAAGCCGATATAAAATACCTTATTTTCATCATCGTTGGATAAGAGGCATACCTTTGCCCCTGTCTTTTTATGCTTCAGATAATAGCCGACGGAATTTAACTCCGCAATCTCACGCTTTTCCACCAGCTCATAGGACTGTAATTCTTCTATGGTCATCGTTTTCTCTCCTGCCTTTCTATTTGCCTGCCATACAAGCGGGCATTTGTTAAATAGTATACCACTTTTTTCCGAAATTTATTTTTTTTTAAAAACCAGATATCGGATCCGCAGCCGTACGGCCAGACCGGTGCTTCTTGCGGCCTCCGTCAGCTTATCCAGAAAGCTGTACAGGGTACGCTCCTCGAAAGGCTCCAGAAAAGCCTCTCCATAGACCGCTTTTTCCAAAAGCTGGCTGGCCCGCTTGTATTCCCCGGTTTCTATCATACGGAATCGCCCGGCCAGTTCCTGATCCACCTCGTCGGCGGCCCATCCCAGACTTGCATCAATGCCCAGAAGCTGCGATATGATATCCTTCCACATAACGTGCCGGGACTCCATGATACCGAAGGGCCTGAACTGCTGCGGACGCATATTGCACCGCATTTCCCTCCCGGCTTTCGGTCAGGAACCACCGTACCGCATCTTTCCCTTCCGGAGTTGCTTTGGGATTATCTGTATATTGGGCGCCCTCCTCCAGTTTCTTACGGATATGACTGATCGCGCTATAAATACCGTCGCTCTCTGTCTCGTAATCCTCCCAGAACCAGGTCTGCATAAGCTCTTCCAGTCCATCATCCACTGTCGTATAATGGCGATACACGAAATCCCGATATACCGCCTCTGCGTCGCTATACTGCTTCTGTTCCCCGTTCTCGGGACTGCGGACCCAATCAGAGACAATCGTCAGTTCGGAGGGTCTGGAATCGGATAGTTCTTCTACTTTATAATTACGCTGGCCCACAAGCCCCCGGCTCAACAGCTTCTGATCCTTCTTCTCCTTGCTCTCACCCATAATTACCTGATTCAGAGATGCCGGAGCGTAAAAATAATAACGGCTGCCTTCCTCCACATAGATCTCTATGCCATTGTTCTCCGGCCGTTCTGCTTCATCTCCCAGAGCATAATTCTGTGCCGGTTGGGTCAGCGGATCAAAGCCCTGCGCTGCCAGCCATTTGAGGATACCGGAATCTTCTCCTCCGTACGCAGAATCCGGAAGCGCTTTCCAGCCATCCTTTTCCAGGACTCCTCCTACGAAAGCTCTGAGATACAGTTCCTTTTCCTGTCCGCTCCGTACGGTCATAATGGTTCCGTTTTCTTTTCGGAGCCTGTCCGCAGCCCGGATATCACCACCCGGAAGCCGATCCGCTCCGTATCGGAGCTCATGAAACTGTTTTTTGGTCGTTTCCCTGGCTGTCCGGATGCCATCTATTTCCTGTTGCGGCGTCAGAACTGCACAGACGCAGAGAATACCGGCCGCTGCCAGCATCCACGCGCGCATACGGTTCGACATCTCCATGTACGCTCCCGCCATGCAACTCCCCAGCATTCCGGTCAGTAAAAGAGCGCATGCCATCGGAGAAAATTCCTGCTCTGCCAAAAGGAGACAGATCCAGAACAGGCTATATACCCCCACTCCCAGCTTATGTCCTCCATACACAAGAAACCACACCAGCTCCGCCTGTAAAACAGTTATCCACAGCACTGCTTCCCAAAGTCCGGCCCCTGAATTTCCCACCGGTAACAGTTTAAATCCAGCCTGGTGAATCTGATTCCATCTGGAAATCAGAAGATTCATCCATACAAGCTGGCCGTTCACTCCCCTGATTCCAGTCAGCAAAAGCAGAATTCCCCATGGAAGCAGCACCAGAAGCCGGAAAAGCGCCTGCTTTCTTCCCAGTATCTTACCGGCCTCCATACAGCCCAGGCTCAAAAGACTCATTAGAAACGGCAGCAGAAGATCCGGAGCCTGATTCCCGCAGAAACTGATATATGCCGTCATACCGCCCGCAAACGTCATACACACCGGGAGCATTTCCCACATCACGGATCCGTATGAACTTTTTCGGCCATCCGACTGAATCCTCTGTATCGTCTGCCCTTTCATCGCTCTAGTCTCCTGTCTTTCTCTAGCATATCACCCGATATGCCTCCTTTGCTTCCTGAACCACCGGGATCTCTACCACGTCGCAGGTCTGGTTCAGCTTTATATGTGCAAATTCCGTACCCGCTACCGCGCTGATCACAGTAATGTTGATTCTGCCCTCCAGGCTGTTCAGCTCCTTCAGATATTTTCCGGACGAAATAATCAGTATCTTTGAAAAATACTGTTCCATATGCTCCATGATAAAATACCGGATTCCCGTCCGCTTCTTTCCGGCAGTCCGATACTCATCCACTGTGACAAGGCATCCTGAAACTCCCTGGAGCTTCGCACCTCAGAAAGCCTCAGACCGTACCGGGCCGGAATTGCCACATAAAAGGCCGCGCACTGTCTGATCAGCTGCTCGCCAACGGAGGCGAACAGCGCTATCGCCGTATTGAGCTGCTGAAGGGTCTTTTCGTTTTCCAGTTCCTCCAGACCCAGATCCGGCATCAGAACCACCTGATAATGGGAAGGATCACTTGCTTCCTTCACCACCAGCTTGTCCAGCTTACCTGACAGCTTCCAGTGAATGGAGCGCACATCGTCACCCGGAGCATATTCACGCAGGTCAAAGATTTCACTGGGATCATTTCCCTTCCTGTTCTGCAGCACCCCGTCGTTTTTGGGGGAACCGATGGCATCCCGGGACAGCTCCGCATTCAGATTGCTCAAAGCCAGCTTTGTCCGGATATTTTTCGTCCTTCTTGACAACAGTATTCCTGCATATACCGCCGCTATTGCCAGTTCTGCGCACCCTATTATCACCAGGCCGAAATGGTCTCCTAATACACACAACTCATTCATTACAAATTCCATCGGTCTCTCCCCAATTATATCACACTATTAACATCATATTACCATAGCACTTTTTTCCATTTTTCGCAACTATTTGGCCTAAAATATATAGTGTGAGAGCCTTTCGTCAGCGCTGTAAAGCAAAAGAAGCTGCAGGAAGATTTTTACACTTCCCGCAGCTTCTTTCTCTTTTTATAAATTATTTGATAATCTTACAGGTTGGTCTCGAAGAAGGTCTTGATAGCCTCGAATGCTGCATCCTCATCCTCACCGTCAACAGTAACGGTAACCTCTACGCCCTGCTTAACGCCCATGGACATAACTGCCATGATTCTCTTAGCGTCTGCTTTCTTAGCGCCGCTGTCCAGAGTGATGGCACTCTTGAACTTTGCTGCTTCCTTTACCAGAAGTCCTGCCGGTCTTGCGTGAAGTCCCAGCTCATCCTGTACTACATACTTAAACTCTTTCATGTTAGATTCTCCTTTTATTTGATAAAATTTATAGCTGCAAGCCAGACTGCCTCCGGCCGACTATCGTTATAAAGTACCCGAAGCTTATTCTGCCTCGCGAATCTTCTTACGCAGCTCCAGAGTAAATACCGGAGATACGGACAGCTCGTCGATACCCATCTGGATAAAACGGCGTGTCAGCTCCATGTCTGCTCCCAGCTCTCCGCAGATACCGCACCATGCGCCGTGTGCGTGCGCGCACTCGATGGTTCTCTGAATCATACGAAGTACTGCCTCGTGATGCGGATCATAGATATCGTCCAGAGACTGATTCTGACGGTCGATAGCCAGTGTATACTGGGTCAGGTCATTGGTTCCGATGCTGAAGAAGTCTACTTCCGGAGCCAGCATATCCGCAATCATAACGGCTGCCGGTGTCTCCACCATGATACCAAGCTCCACATCGCCGAAGGGGATGTCAGCCTGGCGCAGCTCGTCCTTTACTTCCTCTACGATCTCTTTGATCTTCTTAACCTCCGCCACAGAGATGATCATCGGGAACATGATGGAAGCGGTACCATATGCACTTGCACGGTAAATAGCGCGCAGCTGTGTCTTAAATACTTCCGGTCTGTGCAGGCAGATACGGATAGCACGGAAGCCCATAGCCGGGTTCTCTTCCTTCGGAATCTGGAAGTAGTCAGCCTGCTTGTCTGCTCCGATGTCCAGAGTACGGATGATGACCTTCTTGCCATTCATCTTGGAGATAACGTTCTTATATACCTGGAACTGCTCCTCCTCGGTCGGGTAGGTATCGCGGCCCAGATACAGGAACTCACTGCGGAACAGACCGATACCTTCGGAGTCATTTGCCAGCACAGCATCCACATCCTCTTCACTTCCGATATTGGAATACAGATGGATATGCTTGCCGCTCTTGGTTACAGTCGGCAGTCCCTTCAGGCTCTGAAGCAGAAGCTTTCTTTCTTCCTCGCGCTTCTTCTTCTCTGTCATCACAGCTGTGGTCACTTCATCCGGCTCAATGTAAATCTTGCCTGTGAAACCATCTACGATACCGTCTTTACCGGTCAGCTCCGGATCCAGATCGATATCAGCGGTAACGATACACGGAATATTCATCATACGCGCCAGAATAGCGGTATGAGAGTTGGCGGATCCCTTCTGGGTAACCAGCGCCAGGATCTTGTCCTTCTCAAACTGTACGGTCTCGCTGGGTGCCAGATCCTCTGCCATGATGATCACCGGCTCCGGCATTGCCTCTGCGCTTACCTGTGTACCGCTTAAGATGGCAATCAGACGGCTGGAAATGTCGTTGACGTCCGCAGCACGTCCGCGCATATAGTCGTCATCCATGCTCAGGAACAGTGCCGCGCACTGCTCGCCTGTTACAAATACAGCGTACTCTGCGTTGACCTTGTCATTCTCGATCATGCCTGTGATGCCTTCAACGAAGTCCAGATCCTCCAGAAGCATCTGATGAGCCTCGAAGATCTCAGCCTCTGCCTCTCCCACATCCTTCATTGTCTTTTCCTTCAGCATCTCAAGCTGCTCTTTTGCCTTTGCTTTTGCAGCCATGTAGCGGGCTACCTCTGCAGCCGGATCCTCAATGGTGCTCTTCTCCACTACCTGCTTTGCTTTCTTATAAATGAAAAGCTTTCCAATCGCAACACCGGAAAATACGCTCTTACCCTGACGAGTTTCCATGAAACAATTCCTCCCTGAATTCAATTTTTTCAAATGCAAATTTGCCATACAGTCGAAAAAGAAGCCAAGCTCCACGGAAATAACGGGTGTCCTCCTTCCCCTCATTTTCGCGAAACCCGGTCTTCTTTTAAATCACTTTCTGTATGCAATATGTACTTTTTCTACATTCCAATATAACAGCTTGTAAATAAAAAGTCAATGCCGTTTATGACCATTTCAGGTTCTAATTGTTCATCAGAATTTCTAATTTTTTCCTTTCAATACCCCGGCCCGGAGCAGTCTTCCCCGGACTGCGCTTCCCAGCAGTACCGCAATGACCATTTTCACCAGATCGCCCGGAATAAACGGGATAACGCCTGCCCACAGAGCCGCCTGAAAATCCATGCCTGCGGAGTATGCCAGCCAGGCTGTGCCAAGCGCATACAGTACGATGGTTCCGAGAATCATGCCCAATGCCGCAAACGCGATATTTTTCCATTTATTTTCTGCGAAACGGCCCACAAAAGCTCCCGCAATCAGCGCCAGGAACAGGTAGCCTATCAGGTAACCGCCGGTCGGTCCGAACAGCTTGGCCGCACCTGCGCTTCCGCCTGCAAATACCGGAAGACCCACAAGTCCAAGAAGCAGATAAATCAGACAGCTTAAAGTGCCCAGCTTCATGCCCAGCACTGTGACTGCCAGATATACAGCCATGCTGCCCAAGGAAATCGGTACCGGACTTACGGGGATGGCAATGGAAATGGGGCCCAGCACACAGATTACCGCAGCCATCACAGCTGTGAGCGTCAGTTGATAGGTTGTAAGCTTTTTCGTTCCGTTTTTTGATTCAGTATACATCATTTTTTCTCCTTTTTATGTTCATCTTTTGCAGTATACCGAATTCATTTTCAATTGTCAACCATTTCATTTTGTAAGTTGACATTTTAATTCAGAAAGAAATTCCGGATTTTCCGCTTCCTTTTTATCAGCCAGTTCTTCCAGAATTTTCATTTCCTGCTCCAGCTCCCTGATCCAGCACGCTCTGATTTTCTCATATTCCGGATCTCTGAGCAGTCCCTTCTTTTTTTTGATTCGTCTCCGCATATTACCACCTTTCGTCTTTGTTCCGTGACATTATTTTTTTCACTATTATAGCATGTCCGCTACGTCTTATCTATCTTTTTCATCTGTTTTTCTCACCATCTTTCTCTGCTATTTATAAGAACGTATAGTGCCTTTATTTCCATACAAAAATGAAAGATTTTTTTACATTTTCATTTTTCTCTTTCTGTGGTACACTTACAGCAGATATTTTTTTGTATTTCAGAGGTTTTTATGAACAGACACGCTTTTTTGATTATGGCGCATAATCACTTTGATTTTTTGAAAATATTGCTGAAACGGCTGGACGATCCCCGCAATGACATCTATCTGCATGTGGATCGAAAGGCAGATGATTTTTCCGCCCGGGAGTTTGATTCCCTTCTTTCGTATTCGCAGCTGTATCTTACAGAACGGATGGACGTCCACTGGGGCGGCTACAGCCAGACAGCCTGCGAACTGATGCTTCTTCGGACAGCTGCGCCGGAGCATTACACTTATTATCATCTGCTCTCCGGATCGGATCTGCCCCTGAAATCTCCGGAGCAGATTCATACGTTTTTTGAAACCTATGCCGGGAAAGAATTTATCGCCTTTGATCCGGACTTTCCGGCTCCGAAAAATGTAGTGGAACGAATCTCTCTGTGGCATTTTTTCCGGGAAAGCAGATTTCCGCTGGCAGAACCGGCTGATCATGTGCTCACTCTGATCCAGCGGCTGTTCCGGGTCAATCGATTAAAAAACTGTGATTTTCAAATCCGCAAAGGCCCCAATTGGTTTAGCATCTCTGACAATTTTGTCCGGTATGTGCTGGAGCATGAGGACTGGATTCGAACGCATTTTTCTCATTCTGTCTGCGCGGATGAGCTGTTCTTACAGACCCTGTCTTTTCACTCGCCCTTCCGGGCCCATCTCTACGACGAAAGCGGGCAGACCGGCTCGATGGCGAATCTGCGGTACGTGGACTGGGAGCGGGGGACGGAGAACAGCCCTTATACGTTCCAGGAGGCCGATCGGGAAATGCTGCTGGGGCTGCCGCATTTGTTTGCACGGAAGTTTGACAGGGATATCTTCAGAGATAGGCCCTTTTCAAACTCGCAGCCTGGCAATTAAAAAACAGAGTGTTCCGGCTGACTGCCGGAACGCCCTGTTTTATGCCCCTATACTCATTTTCACTTCAAATGTCGTCCCGCCGTGCTTACCTGTATAAACTTCAATCGTCCCGCCATGGACCCGCACAACCTCCCGCACCATTGCAAGTCCGAGCCCCACGCCTCCAAGCTCCCGGCTTCTTGACTTATCTACCCGGAAGAACGGTTCAAAGATCTGCTCCCTGAACGCCTCATCAATTCCATTTCCTGTATCCGAAACCGTCAGAACGGCTTCGTTCTTTTCCCTCCCTGCAGATACCGTAACGGTTCCGTCTGTCCGATTATATTTAATCGCATTTTCTACAAGATTATAAAGCATTCTGTAAATCAGGATATCACTTCCTGTCAGAATTAATTCGTCCTCTGCCTTTTCTCCCGCTCCCTCTGACGAACCCTGCGGCTTCTGTATCAGTTTCACCTTCTTTTCCTGCGCCAATGGTTCCAGATCTGTCAGCACTTCCTCAATCAGACTATGGAGCTCAATTCTGTCATTTCGCGCTACTGTCTGCAATTCACTCATATCCAGAAGTGTTCTAACCAGCTTGCTAAGACGTTCATTCTGCTCCGTTACCATCTGAATGGTCTCTTCCGCCTCTGTGGAGCTCTCCGGATGCTCTGCCGCATGGTATAGATCCAGCTGCGCCTGGATTAATGCCAGCGGAGTACGTAGTTCATGTGCTGCATTTCCGGTAAACCGACGCTGCGTCTCAAAGGATTCGGAAAGCCGCATAAGCATTTTATTATAAGAGGTACGAAGCCTGTCCAGCTCTGCAATTTTATTCTCTTCAATGGTATAATCTGCCAGATTCTGCGCCTGAACTTTTTCCACCGTCTCTGAAAATTCCCTGAGTGGCTTCAATGCCCGTCCACTGATAAAATACGTCGCCGCGCCGCCAATCAGCGCTACAATCGCAGTAATCAGAAGGCTTCTGCTCCTGTAATCTGATTTGGAGTCATAAATCTTCATGGAAAACTGTGCCACAAAGTCATCCCACTCATCCTCCGGAATATCAATGTACACCGCTTCCGGCGCTGTACCCTGATCCGTGACAGATTCCTGAAGCGTATCGAAATAATAGACTCCGTTTTTGTATAAGAAAAAGGTAAGACATCCGCATAATATGGTGATAAGCCCTGTGGTAAGAAGGGTTAATTTCCACTGGAGTGATATTTTTTTCATCCTTTGCTGTCTCCTCCTATCTTATAGCCCTCGCCGATTTTATTCACGATTGGATCATAACCGAGCCCTGCTTTCAGCTTCTTTCTCAGCGAAGACATATGTACCCGGATGGAACCGCTGAAGCTGTCCACAGAAGAATCCCAGACATGCTCCATCAGTTCTTCCTGGCTGACCGGTCTTCCCTGATTTAAAAGGAGATATTCTAAAATTCCATTTTCCTTTCTCGTCAGTGCAACCGGGTTATCTTCTGCATATGCAGTTCTTTCTCTCGTATCAAATCGAAGCTTTCCACATTCCAGACAGACATTTTTTTGTACGAATTTTCTTCTTGTCAGGCTTCTCACACGGGCCTCCAGTTCCTGTAGATGGAATGGTTTTTCCATATAATCATTTGCACCGGAATCCAGGCCCTCAACCTTATCTGCAATCTGGCTTCTGGCAGACAGGATTAATACCTTTGTCTCTTCATTTTCTTTGCGAAGCTCCCGGAGGATCTCCATCCCATCCAGCCCGGGCAGGTTCAGATCAAGCACAATCAGATCGTACTGTTCCGCATAGATCATATCCAGTGCCTGCTCGCCGTCATTGCACGTATCTACCTCATAACCTGCCTGGTGCAGACTTTTCGCAATCATATCACATAATTTCTTCTCATCTTCAACAATTAATAATCTCAATTCATTTTTCTCCATTTTCTTAACAGGGAATTTACATCCCCTATTATATAATGCAATCATGGAGCGGTCAATAAGCCGACTTTGGGCAATATCATCGAAAGGAGCAGTTACTATCCGCAGTAACAAGTGGTATTTGAATGAAATCAGAAAAAGCAGCGCAGATTTTTTTACTTGCAGCCGGTCTGGTATTTTTCCTTATTGGGATTTTCCGTGGAGAGGCTGCAGTCGTACTCAGTAAGGCAATTAAATTATGTATGGAGTGTGTGGGAATTGGATAAGAAATTAAAATCAAACAAAAACTTCCTGGTCCGCTTCCGCGGATGGATTCAGGCAGCTGCAGCGCTGCTGACCAATCTTCATATTCCGAATCTGTTTAAAGGGAAGCTTTATCAGGGAAGGGTAAAAACCATATGTGTTCCCGGGCTGAACTGTTACTCCTGCCCGGCTGCCACAGGCGCCTGTCCGATTGGAGCCTTCCAGGCTGTAGTCGGTTCCTCAAAATTCAAGTTCACCTACTATATCACCGGCTTCTTTATCCTGCTGGGGGTTCTGTTCGGACGATTTATCTGCGGCTTTCTCTGTCCGTTTGGATGGTTTCAGGATCTGCTGCATAAGCTTCCGGGCAAGAAGCTGTCTACTGCAAGGCTAAAGCCCCTGCGGTATCTGAAATACCTGATCCTGGTCGTCTTTGTGATATTGCTTCCGGCATTGGCAACGAATTCGCTGGGGATGGGCGACCCATTCTTCTGCAAATACCTATGCCCGCAAGGCGTACTTGAAGGCGCAATTCCGCTGTCCCTTGCTAATTCAGGAATCCGTGCGGCACTTGGGCACTTATTTACATTTAAGTTTGCAATCCTCGTACTTGTTATCCTCTTAAGCATTCTGTTTTATCGTCCATTCTGTAAATGGATCTGCCCCCTTGGCGCTATCTACTCGCTGTTTAACAGCGTATCCTTTCTTAAGCTTCGGGTGGATTCTGAAAAATGTGTCGGCTGTCAAAAATGTAGTCATGCCTGTAAAATGGACGTCAATGTAACAGACACGCCAAACCACCCGGAATGTATCCGATGCGGAGCATGTATGAAAGCCTGCCCAACAAATGCGATCTGCTATCATTACGGATTTTCAACCAGGAAACAGGCTGACAATAAATAAGCTAAAATGAATCAAATCATATTCAAAAGGAGAATAAAAATCATGAAAAACAAATCTGGTAGAGTAAACTCAATGAAATTAAAAAAGGCAATTGCGGCGTCTCTCGCCATTTCCCTGCTTTTTGCATTCACAGGCTGTGGAAATTCCTCTGATTCCGCCGCAACGGAAAACACGAAACAGGAGACTGCTTCCGCCACAAATGCAGGCGACACGTCTGCGCCCGACGAAAAGCTGGACGACCTGTACCAGCAGGAAAATCAGATTTTTGCAGATCACAAAAATGTATGGGACAAGGTCTTTGGCTTTATGAGCAAGAACCCTGACGATGCTGCCTCGAATGAAAACTATGCGGACTTTCTTGCAAATACAATAGAATCAAACAAGGCTTCTTTCTCTGAAGAGGAATTTGATACTCTGAACAAAGATATCGAAACCATCCGCGGCATTGAAGAAGAAATTGCAAGGCTTGAGAAAGAAATTGCAGCATCTGATTCCTCCGGCAGCACTTTCTCCGGCTCAGCTGACTCTACAGGTGTGTTCCACGATTTTAAAGGGAAAGATCTGGATGGGAACGATGTGGATGACAGCCTTTTCGCCCAAAATAAAGTTACGGTTGTAAACTTCTGGTTCAGCGGATGCAAGCCCTGTGTTGAAGAGCTTTCCAAGCTGAATGAATTAAATGATAAGCTGAAGGAAATGGGCGGCGAAGTGGTTGGTATCAATACGGATACATTGGACGACAATCAGGATGGAATCAAAGAAGCGAAGGAAATCCTGAAGGCCAAGGGAGCTTCCTACAAAAACCTGACCTTCGATTCCGATTCCACCGTTGGAAAATACGCAGGGGATATCATGGCATTTCCGACAACCGTTCTCGTAGATAAAGACGGAAATATCGTTGGCGATCCTTTCATGGGCGGAATTGATGATCCGTCAAACTACGAACAGCTGATGAAACAGATTCAGTCCGTGCTGGATCAGAAATAAAGCTATCTGCCGGAGTGCATAGGATCCTCTCTATGATGCTTCTCTTTTTCTTCATACATACGCTGGTCGGCAATAGCCCGGACTTCTTCCGCTTCACTGCTGTCTTCCGGAAATGCTGCGCATCCGCAGCTGACTCCAACCCGAAGCGTCTTTCCGGCCAGCTTTATCGGCTCCGTCAGTGCAATTTGAATGCGTTCCGCCATATGGCAGCAAAATGCTTTGTCATAGGCGGAGCAGATAATCAGGGCGAACTCGTCTCCGCCTATACGGAACGCATAATCGTTACTGCGGATACATTCCTGCAGACGTCTGGCAATTTCCTGAAGCACCTGATCTCCGGTGCTGTGGCCATAGGTATCATTGATCGGTTTGAATCGATCCAGATCGATATAAAAGAGAACAAACGGAAGTTTCTTTTTTTCCTTGTTCTGCAGAATATTGGTAAAATACCGTTCGTTGAACAGCCCAGTCAATCCATCTGTATTTGCCATATTCTCCAGTTCGATTTTTTTCCCAATATCCATAGATACCAGCATAACCTTAGTCAGTCTGTTATCCTTCGCCCATTCAATCGGAATCACATGCATGACTTTGTAAATATTTTCATTTCGGATGCAATACTCAAATTTTAAAATGTCGCTTTGCTTTCGAAGCACCTTTCTCAGATAATCCGGTGCAATCATGCGGCAAACTTTTGCGTTCTCTGTATTGGTCAATACAATATATCGTCGGGAAATGTAATCAACCAGACTCCAATATGCCCCTGTTTCAGGATAAAGAGGCTCATCCAGGATTAACTCATGATATTCATATCTGTCATTTTCCAGGTCAGCAACCGCATACCGGTCAACAATCCGGGAAATACCTTCAAGGAACTGCGTGGCTCGTTCTTTCTCTTTCTCCAAAAGGAGCCGCTCCTTCTCTTCATTCAGCAGCTTCGCACGATTTTCTGATACGAGTGCCAGCACCACGAGCAGCATAATAATAGCTGCCGAAGTTCCAAGAATCCCCAGCGTAACCTTCTGCAGGTTTCGGTCGCCATAGTCTATCGCATCAGAACACACAATTCCAAGCAGTGTCCAGTCTTCAATCCCAACTGGCTCAGAGACCATATAATAGGTTCTTCCTCTATAAGTATACAGGGTATTTCCTTCGCGCTGCTGTTCGATGCATCCCTGTATATACACCAGATTCCTGTCTTTCCAGACAATATCCGCATCCGTGTAAAAAGAAATCAGATTATTTACATCCTGCGGTATCTCTGTTTTAGCTGTCAAAGAAAGTAAAATTTCCCCATCTGGACGCACAACATAGCAGTCACTTTGACCTTCATACAGATTGCTTGCCATCAGGTTCTCCACAACAGACGCATCATAGCTGATTGCAAGTCCGGTGTAGCTTACGTCATCGGATATAAATACTTTCGGGAGCGGGGCGGCAAGTACGATTTTCTTTATCCCGGAAGATGCCGTATATGAAGAAATCACACGCCTGTTTTTCTGAAACATCTCATCAAAGGCTCCGGTAATACTGTCCGCTGTCCCTTTTCTGCCTGCGGCGGTAATGAACTGATTCTCTTCATTAAACATAAAGAAATCGCTATACTGCCAATCACTTTTCCCTTCCTTCAGATTTTCCCACATTTCTTTCATTTCCTGTTCTGTCTCGAGCCTGCCCAATTCTCTGCTCCAATCAGACAAAACATTCCAGTTGCGCTGGATAAAAAGAGTCAGGGCTTTTGACACCTGTACATAGCTTTCCTGCAAATGAGCGGCATTTTCCCTGTAGATTATACGGCTGGCACTATGCATGTAGAATCTGATTCCACACAAAAGAACTATCGCCATAGCAATTACTAACGCAGTGATTCGATAATGCTTTTTCATCCTTTGCCCCTCCCCTATTGCTTCCGTATAAGTACATTATACAGATAATACCTTCCAAAATAAAGAGGGATTATCAATTTTTACATTTTTATACAATCTTTATACACCGCAAATATCCCTTTCTTTTTGCTCTATAGGAATCATAGCTTTTACACTTTAATGTAACACGGTATTTTCTAAAGATCAAAAAGAGACTGTCGCCATATGGCGGCAGTCCCTTCACTCTGCTTCTGTAGCGTTACTTTGCTTCCGTGACAGAAAGCACCTCTCCCATAAAGGGATCTACTTCCGACACTGTTCCCGTATAAGTCACCGTGACCTTATCTCCGACCTTCACCTTGTCAAGCCCCTCCGGCTTCTCCTTATCAAAGGTAAATTCGTAGGAATTTCCGGCATCATCCGTCACTATAAACATAAAATCTTTCCCTTATATCATAAAAAGCCATTCAATTAGCAATATTAGCTAAATTAAATGGCTTTTTATCACGTTTTACAGCGTTATATTTGGTTATTTTGCCTAAAATTTCAGACTTACTTGTAATTTACAATCTATCTGCCATTCCGCTGGAAGCCTTGATTTTACTGGGTTTTTGGCTAGTATCACCCTAAAAGTGATACTAAAAGGTGATACTTGAGACACCTCACGACATTCCCAATCATTACTCAACATCATTCATTTCTCTATCTTCACTCTTCCTGCATTCTTTATTTCACTATATAGTATATTTTGCAGCTTGTTCTTCTATTATAATTTGTATTTCATCTATTACACCCTTAGCTTGCCGCCAAAACTTTTTAATATCCTCTATACCTCTCTGTATTCTTTGCACTTCCAAATTTTGTGAAGCAGTCATATCTTTATATAGTGCCGGCATTTCAATCGTACACCCGATTTTTGATCGTTCATATTGCAGATTATCATTATGCCCAAATAGAATAATTTCTCCTTCACTTTTAAAATTAAGACCTGTCAATAATCTGATTAGCGTTGTTTTTCCTGCTCCATTTTCGCCCACAAGACCATATATTTCGCCTTTTGGAATAGTTAAGTTTACATTTTTTAAAGCATAGAAATCTTTATATTTTTTGCTCAGGTTTTTTGTTTCGCATATAAATTAGGTCAGTTTACAAGGAACTACACGCAGACCACGAAACGGGGGCTGCTGACAACAAATAAAGGCTGAGTATCAAGCACCGAAAAAGTGCGAGATATTCAGCCTGTTTTGTTGTCCGGGGTTTCCAAAGGGGCTTGCCCCTTGGCACACGACTTTGCTTGCAAAGTGTAGTGTGTTATACGCTCTGTCGGCGTTGCTGCGAAAATGAGGTTGCCGCCGGGTCGGGCAAGGGCATTTGAAGCAGCAGGAAAACAGGGCTGTGATTGCGTGTCGTGGAGCCGCAAGCGCAGGGCTGGTTTCGTCAGCAGACAGGGCGTATATGAAAGCCCCCGTTCCTCGTCCCACGCCGGACTTCGGGACAAAATGTCCCGAACTTGTGGACACACTCACAAAAAGCAAACAGATTTTTCTCTCAAAATTGGAATGGGCGGGGAAGCCATTTTAGGGCTTTGCTATCTCCCTGATAAATGAGAAGTTAAGTTTCGTCCATATATATTTTTACCTCGATGTATTCATGATTTCTTGCATAAGCAAACGACGCTGATTTTCTGATATAGTCAAATATATTTTCGTCTAAATCTTCGTCCCATGTTGTTTCGCTGAAAATTTTATTTTCAGCGGTTGGCTTATACAAGATGACTACATGGATTTGATAAAACTCTTCATCATCATTTGAAAACTGTCGAACTAATGAAATTTGAAAAAATGGTTCTTTTGAAAAAGCAGTAAATGTTCCGGTTTCAAATAAAACCATATCTTCTTCAAGCGGTGTGCTGCACATCTGCTCAAAAACATCAACTATTTCTTCCACAGACATTTTATCCGTTATCTTATCTTCTAAAAACTTAATCAAGTTCTCCATTGATTTTCCTCCTGTAAATTCTTATTTATTGTTCTCTACTTCCGTCCCCGCTGTGGATTTGGATTTTTCAGCAAATCTGACTTATCAGTTCTTAGAAATGGGCGGGAAGCCATTTTAGGGCTTTCCCGCCTTGATTGCCCATTAGCAAAGACGGGCGGGGCTGTCAGCGGCGGCGCATGAAATGCGCCGTTCATCTTGACCGTTGACTGGCTCGACTGGCTTTGCTATCTCCCCAACAAGTTATTGTTTGTTGTTTTTCCAATTATCTAAACGGGCTTGCATAGTTTCTCGCCATTCTTCACTTGGACAAGCAGTAATCAATTTTCGATACTCTTCACTTGATGGCGCTTCTATCAAATAAGACTCTACCAATTTTAGCAAATCCCACTCTACTCCATACATTCCACCTTCGGGGAAAATGTCAATCAATACGCCTACTTCTTCTCTTGTCAATGGCGTTTTTACATTGGAGAGCAATTCGTCATACATGTTGATGGTTTCTACTGTAGGGTCATCTTTCACTGCGTCTGGCATTTGACCGAGAAGTTTCAATTTTATAATTGCCTCCTGCACCTTTACTCCCTCCAATTTCTCGTTCTCTATTTTCTCCCCCGCTGTGGGTTCGGATTTTTCAGCAAGTCCGACTTCTGTGCAATCTTTTTCAGCCACTTCTTTTCTTCCTCGGACAGCTTCTTCAAGTTCAATTTGAGCCGCTTACAGATAAACGCCAAAGCCGCTTGCTCCGGGTCGCTGCCCTCTTTGGCGGTTTCCTCGGCGGTCTGCAAAAAATCTTCCAGTGGGTTATCCTCCGGGACGCTGAAAAAATCGTCCTTATGTGTTTCCCGCAGGTCGAGGGCTATCTTGTTTATGTCCTGCTGTATCACATAGCGACAAAAGCTGTCATCGTCAATATGGGCGGCGATAAGCTGCCTTAACTGCGGGTCGGTCAGGCCGGGATTGTGCTGCTTCATAATCGTTGCGCTCATGGTATCTACTATGGCGTTTGCGGCCTGCACCTGCTTCACCGCCACGCCGTTCACATAGATTTCAAGGTCAGCCATGAGCCGGGGAAAATCCGGGTGTGTCGCCAGTTCACACAAGAGAGAATTGTCCATCAGCCCGCTTTTCAGCAGCTCAATCATATCATCACTCAAACGCAGGTCTGCAAGCTCGGCGTTTGGGTGATTTTTTGTTTTAGAGCGTCCCAGCAGGTAATCAACGGTCACTTCATAAACCTTTGCCAGATGGATAAGGGCATGGTGGCTGATGTCCTTGAGATCGTCCCCCTCGTAACTGCCTAAAGCAGATTTGGAAAGGTGGGTTTCCTCCGCAAGCTGTTCCAGCGTCAGCCCTCGTTCCACACGCAGGTCTTTCAATCGTTCTTGTATGGATAGTTCCATACTCTCCCTCCTTGTCTGCTTGATAATCTGAAAGTTATTCGCACAATTCCTTACGGATATTTTCGCAGTCTTTCGCCATTTCCAGCATATCTTCATCATCTACCATTTCATGAAGATCATATTCGAGCGGAGAAGCACAGAACTCTGCTAAAGCCCGATTCATTGCTTGATCCTCCTCTGGCGTAGTTATGATTTTTACAAACCTATCTCGTTTTTCCCCATCAAACAGATTTTTTATATTGAACCCACCACTTTTCTTACTCTCAAGAATAAGTGCTGCCAAATCAGTTGCCAAATCAATAGCATAATAAAATTCGTGACATTGTCCCTCCGAATCAATGTATTCTAAATTGGGTGAGATATGGAAATTCCAGTTTAGTTTGCTAAGGCCAGTATCATTGAATATCTCACTCAGAGGTATTTCAGTTTTGCCTTTGTCATAGAGGTAGTCCACCAAGGTCAGGCTATCGTCTGTGCCACCGATATAGTTATACCAATATTTTTTAATATACATTTTATCTCCTCCTTATCACTTCCGCTTTGTCGTTCTGTTTTTTTATTATATCACAATTCCGAGAGCGTGGAAATAGCTTGTTTTCCGGGCTGATTTCCTACCTTTCGGACATACGGCACAGGCAATCAAAAAAGTATACACTTGAGATAGTTCATCGATGGACAGCACCTTGAAAACCAAATGACCGTCCGAAAAGGAATACCCCGGCAGGGGAAGCACCGCAAGGAGCCGACTTCTGGACACTTTGTCCAGAGGTCACTTCGGGAGAACTTGTCCCGAAGCTGTGGGGAGCGTGCCAACGCCGGAACACGCCGCAGGAATGGGGCAGGAAGCCTTTTCGGGGAGAACGGCAAAAGCGAAAAATGGAGGGAACGCATGAGAGATAACCCCTATAAAGACTTGCCACCGCTGGAACGCAGGCCGGACGGTTCCCTTTACCGCATGACACCGGCGCAGAGGAAACAGGCGGCCAGCCTGATACGCCGGAAGTGCTGCTGCTGTGAGGACGGCAACTGCATCGTTCTTGACGATGGGGACACCTGCACCTGTCCGCAGACGGTTTCTTTCTCGGTCTGCTGTAAGTGGTTCCGCTGGGCGGTTTTGCCGCTGGACGGGACGCTGAAAGCGGAGATTTTCCGGGATAAGGACTTGAAACGCTGTGCGGTCTGCGGCAGAGTGTTCGTCCCAAAATCCAACCGGGCAAAATACTGCCCCGGCTGTGCCGCCAGCGTTCACAGGCGGCAGAAAACAGAAAGTGAACAGAAAAGGAGGTCTGCTGTGGACAGTTAGGAGTGAAAAAAGCCTTGATTTATCAGGCTTTGCAAGCCCCAAAACGGGGCAGGTGGTATAAAGTATCGTCCACCCCCGGAAATGCCGTTCTAACTGTCCACAAAGCACACTATGACAAACACGATTTATATTCATCAGCCGGAGAAATCGGTCAGCTTCACCCGGCTCCCGAATTTCCTCTTTGAAGCACCTACATTTACGCCCCTGTCCAATGAAGCGAAGATACTGTACGCCTTTATCCTGCGCCGGACAGAACTATCCCGGAAAAACGGCTGGGCGGACGAATACGGGCGCATTTTCCTGTATTATCCAATCTGCGAGGTGGTCGCCCTGCTCCACTGTGGGCGGCAGAAAGCCGTCAACACCCTGCGGGAATTGCAGTATGCGGAGTTGATTGAGATTAAGAAGCAGGGCTGTGGAAAACCCAACTGTATTTACCCAAAATCCTATGAAGCGGTTTCAAACACCGACTTCAAGAAATCCCGTTTTGGTACGCCGGAGGGCTGAAAAGCGTACCTGACAAGTACGAAAATCAATCCTCTTGAAGTACGAAAACCGGACGGTATATAGAAATACAAAGATAAAAAGATTGATTTATATTCTATCCATTCCAATCCTATCCGAGATATTTTCTGCGGGATTTTCCTGTGGAAAAGTCCCGGAAAGGAACGGAATGGGGAAAGGAGTTTCATGGCACAACACGCAATTTTGCGGTTTGAGAAACACAAGGGCAACCCGGCAAGGCCGCTGGAAGCCCATCACGAACGGCAGAAAGAGCAATACGCCAGCAACCCCGACATTGATACCAGCCGAAGCAAATACAATTTCCACATCATCAAGCCAGAGGGCAGGTACTATCATTTTATTCAAAACCGTATCGAACAGGCCGGTTGCCGTACAAGGAAAGACAGCACCCGGTTTGTCGATACGCTCATTACCGCCAGCCCAGAGTTTTTCAAGAAGAAGTCGCCAAAGGAGATACAGGAATTTTTCCAGAGGGCGGCTGATTTCTTAATCGGGCGGGTAGGCCGGGAAAATATCGTGTCGGCGGTGGTACACATGGACGAGAAAACGCCCCACCTGCATTTGACCTTTGTTCCGCTGACAAAGGACAACCGCCTGTGTGCAAAGGAGATTATCGGCAACCGGGCAAACCTGACAAAGTGGCAGGACGATTTTCACGCCTATATGGTGGAGAAATATCCTGACTTGGAGCGTGGGGAAAGCGCCAGCAAGACGGGCCGGAAGCATATCCCCACCCGGCTTTTCAAACAGGCGGTTTCCCTCTCCCGGCAGGCCAGAGCCATTGAAGCCACGCTGGACGGCATTAACCCGCTGAATGCCGGAAAGAAAAAAGAGGAAGCCCTCTCCATGCTGAAAAAGTGGTTCCCACAGATGGAGAATTTCTCCGGGCAGTTGAAAAAATACAAGGTCACAATCGATGACCTGTTAGCGGAAAATGAAAAGCTGGAAGCAAGGGCAAAAGCCAGTGAAAAAGGCAAGATGAAAGATACGATGGAACGGGCAAAGCTGAAAAGCGAACTGGACAATTTACAGCGGCTGGTTGACCGTATCCCGCCGGAAGTGCTGGCGGAGTTGAAGCGGCAACAGCGGCACACAAAGGAAAGGTGATTTTATAAGCAGATTTTTACGCCGTCCCTGTGCGGCATTGTACCTTGAAAATTGAATACAGGAGGTTCTATGGAGCATATCAGATACAAAAAAGAAACAGAGGTCGTGACTTTTCAGGGAAAAGAAATCACGCTGGAAAACCTCTCCCCGGTGTTCACGCCGGAACAGGAAGTGGCCAAACGCCGGGAACTGGAGCAGCAGCTTTATGAGGTGTTCCGCAAATATGCCGATAAGCGGCAGAAAGAGGAAGCCGGGGCGTAAGGTTTTCCGAAGCCATCGTTGATTTACGGGGCTGCTGGCGGTATAATAGAACTGTCAGCAGCTCCGTTTCTTTTTTAAGAAAAGGAGCGACAAAATGAATAACAGAATAGACGCAATCTATGCAAGGCAATCGGTAGACAAAAAGGACAGCATTTCCATTGAAAGCCAGATTGAGTTTTGCAAATACGAATTGAAAGGCGGGAACTGTAAGGAATACACAGACAAAGGGTACAGCGGCAAGAACACAGACCGTCCGAAGTTTCAAGAACTGGTGCGGGACATTAAGCGGGGCTTGATAGCAAAGGTCGTGGTTTACAAGCTCGACCGTATCAGCCGTTCCATTCTGGACTTTGCCAACATGATGGAGTTGTTCCAGCAATACAATGTGGAGTTTGTGTCCTCTACGGAAAAGTTTGATACCTCTACTCCGATGGGGCGGGCTATGCTGAATATCTGTATTGTGTTCGCCCAGCTTGAGAGGGAAACGATACAGAAGCGGGTGACGGACGCTTACTATTCCCGCAGCCAGCGAGGGTTTAAGATGGGTGGAAAAGCCCCTTACGGCTTCCATACAGAGCCAATCAAGATGGACGGTATCAACACAAAGAAGCTGGTGGTAAACCCAGACGAAGCGGCAAATATCCGGCTGATGTTCGAGATGTACGCCCAGCCCACAACCTCCTACGGGGACATTACCCGGTACTTTGCCGAACAGGGAATTTTATTCAACGGCAAGGAACTAATACGCCCCACGCTGGCGCAGATGTTACGCAATCCTGTCTATGTGCAGGCAGACCTTGATGTGTACGAATTTTTCAAAAGTCAAGGGACAATCATTGTCAATGACGCTGCCGACTTTACGGGGACAAACGGCTGTTATCTGTATCAGGGACGGGATGTGAAGCCCAGCAAGAAAAACGACTTGAAAGACCAAATGCTGGTGCTGGCTCCCCATGAGGGCATTGTCCCGGCGGATATATGGCTGGCCTGCCGCAAGAAGCTGATGAACAACATGAAAATCCAGTCCGCCCGGAAAGCCACCCATACATGGCTGGCGGGAAAAATCAAATGCGGGAATTGCGGGTATGCTCTTATGAGCATTAACAATCCTGTGGGAAAGCAATATCTCCGCTGCACAAAACGGCTGGACAATAAAAGCTGTGCCGGGTGCGGGAAAATCATCACTTCGGAGCTGGAAACGGTTGTTTATCAGCAGATGGTAAAGAAACTGGCAAGCTACAAGACGCTGACGGGCAGGAAGAAAGCGGCAAAGGCAAACCCGAAAATTGCCGCCCTGCAAGTGGAACTTCTCCATGTGGACAGCGAGATTGAAAAGCTGGTGGACAGTCTGACGGGTGCAAACAATGTTCTGCTCTCCTATGTGAATGTGAAGATAGCGGAACTGGACGGGCGCAAACAGGAACTTGTGAAGCAGATAGCCGAGTTGACGGTGGAAGCCATCAGCCCGGAACAGGTCAATCAGATTTCCGGCTACCTCGACACATGGGACAATGTATCCTTTGACGACAAGCGGCGGGTGGTAGATTTGATGATTACCACCGTTGCCGCTACAAGCGACAGCTTGAACATCACATGGAAAATCTGACGGGCGGAACCCCTCCCGTCAGATACCTACCCTGTGTAGTCCCTTGTAAACTGTACTTTTTGTCATCCTAAACAACTCCTTTCCATGCCACTATATATGATAACTCTAAAGAAAATCTAAAGATTATTTCATTTTATATCCAATCCCCCAAATAGTTTGTATATAATCTTCATTTGTAATTGATTTAATTTTCTTACGAATATGACTAATATGGGTATTGATTGTATCGTCATCATAAGCATAAGGTTCATTCCAAATAGATTCATATAAATTTTGTTTTGAAAATATTTTCTGAGGATATTGCAGTAGCAATTTTAAAATGCTCAATTCTGTTGATGTAAATGATACTAATACTCCGTTTATATAAGCAGTTCCTTCCTCATCTGCCGCAACCTGAATCCTGTAATAAGCCGCCAGCTCCCCGCAGGAAGTATAAGGCTTTCCTTTCAGATATTCCTGATTTGTTTCTGGATCGCACATCTGTACCGCCAGCATAGGACGGACCGCTTCATAGTTTTCCAGCATAGAGATGTTCAGCGGAACCCGGCTGTAATTTTCCAACTGGATCTGTGCGATCTGTTTCATGGCAGTATCTAAAGGCATCCCACGTTCCACCTGTTCGGCAAGCGCTTCCAAATAGATAGTTGGTGCAGCCTGTTCTCCGGGAAGAAGAATCGTCAGCCCGGTCAGCATCCGGTCATTGCTTTTTGTTACTTCATTGATGGAAATTACGGCGTTCTGGTATTCCGTAGGCAGGTATTCCTTGATATGGCTTTTTACATAGTCTATAAAATTCTGATTCAATCGTTGTCCTCCTTTTTGTCCGTTAAATTTGCGTTGTGTTTGGTTTCTGAATGTTCCATGTTCTCTTTTCCGACCTGCATAAGACACATCAGCATAACGCCGGAAGCCATTCCTCCGGCAAAGGTAAGGAAATGTAAGATCAGGTTCCACATAAGCATTCCTCCTAAAAATGGGCAAAGAAAAACGCCCACTTCAAAGTGAGCGCATCAACAGGCAGCTATTTTGTTTTTGGTTTCAAGTGATCCGGCAGGACGATCTCTCCAACCGGGATTTCCCGCAGTTCCTTTTTCATCCGGTGGGTGAAGCGGATTGTCTTTGCCGTACCGCCGGTTTCCCGTCCGTCATAGACAGCAATCACTCGGTCGGAGTGCTCTACCATATAGCGGTTTCTGTGGGAGTAGACGCTTGGGAGATATTTTTCCTGTATGACAACAACATCCGCACAAGCCTCCAGCAGTTCACGGGTTTTTGTTTTCTTATTCAGGCTGTCCAGACGTTTGCGGTAAGGGATCACTGCGATCAGCTCCAGCGCCGGATTGGTCTGCTTTCTTTCCAACACCAGCTCTGCAAAATACTGATCCACGCCATCTGCAAAGCCACTCATAAAACAGGTGAATCCATCCGTAACAGCTGCATCGATCTCATGTTTCAAAGCGGCTTTTATTTTCTTGATCTCATTTTGCGGTAAATCCCTGTGTCCGGTAACACAGCAAGTCTTTCCTTTCATCGGTCATCCCTCCATCTGATAGGTAAAATTCTTCACTTTTCACATAGTAATAGATTTTATTTAGCAAGTCAACGATAATACCCTTTTTCCATTTGCGAATAACAAAGGAGTGTAAGGTACAATCTATTACAGAATGGGAGGTGAAGGCGATGTATGAAGATTTTGTCCCAGAACGATTAGCGAAGCTGCGGACACAAAAAGGAGTTTCCGCACGCGATATGTCTTTATCGTTAGGTCAGGCAAACAACTACATCAATAATATTGAGAATAAAAAGTCACTTCCCGCTATGCAGTCTTTTTTCTACATCTGCGAATATCTGGGTGTGACACCACAGGAATTCTTTGATGAAGGAAATACTTACCCGGAAACATTAAAGGAATTCATTGCAGAGGCAAGACAGCTTGATCCTCAATCCATGCAGTATATCCTCGGTATTATGAAAGAACTCAATAGCAGAAAGTAAGCGGTCATGGTAACGACCGCTTTTTTCGTGACCTTCTTTATTATAGTTTATAATGTTCTCGAAATGTCCGCTCCCTATACCGATAAGTATTCAAAAACTGTTCCCCAAACAGCCTTTTTCTATTCGCCGGTACTGCCAAAACTGCCGGTTCCCCGTTCTGTTCCCAGATCTGTTACAAAATCCGCAATGACAATCGGCGTGATCACAAGCTGGCCGATACGGGCGCCCTTAAAAAGAGACTGCGCCTGATTGCTTACATTGCTGATGATTGCATGGATCTCTCCACGGTAACCGGAATCCACAGGCGGCAGTTCACAGACCAGACCTTTTACCGCCATGCTGGTACGGGGAAAGATATATCCCGCATATCCATCCGGTATTTCCAGTCCAAAACCAAGAGGAATTTTGGCGACTTCTCCGGGTTGTAAGGTACAGTCATAGGTTAGATAAACATCCGCTCCGGCATCATTGCCATGCGGACGGTAAGGACGCTGGTGCTCCGGTACGCCAAAGTCGATCAGTTTTATTTTCATCGGCAGCCTCCTTCCCAAAGAGCAGGATAGTCTTTTGCTAAAATATCCTCTGGCGTCATATCTGCCTGCAGTTTTCGTCCGCAGGTCATTTTACCTTCCAGACATCGATCCATCTGACAAAAAGGCCCGGTCAGTGACGGGGCAAACAAAGCAGGGCTTAGGTCATAAAGTTCTTTCCAGACCTTTAGCAGCACGATCCTTGTTTCATCTGTATTTCTCCGGCATACCCGCTGGCTGATGATATGTTTCCACTGATAAGGGGTGGCGCTGATGAGCAGTACATTCCGTAATCCCTGGGGCGTGGCATAGCCGGCCGCATCGTGCCCGCTTCCGGCAGTGCACAGGGCTTCATAACATTTCATGCTTTCATTACAGCTTTTTAAGTACAATTCCCGTACCACTGCCGGAGCCGTCATAATAGAATACGGGACAGCGAAATCCGCCTGTCCCGTATAGTTGCTGTACTGCAGCGATGCACTCATAAATTTTACTTCGTTCTGGTGGCGGGTAATCTGCGCCAGAAAACGCCTGCTGGCGCCGACAATGGCTACCGTGATCACCGCAAATTTCTGGATGGTAGGATGGGGAAGCGCCCCCATAGCTGCTACTGTCTGAACGCTGAATGATTTTTCGTAGAGCTCCATCAGGTCATCCATTGAGGCAATCTTATGTCCCTGCTGGGTAAGCCTTGCCGCAAAGACCATGTTTTTTTCTGCTTCCGCCACCGCCTGGCAGTTCAAAATTTTTACTTCGATTCGTTTAATTGGTATGTCCCTCCTTTACAATCGCTTTCAGTAAGAACAGATAGTTAAGACTGTCTGTGATCTTTTCATTCCATGTGTCCATCGGGTAAACCGCTTCCTCGTCAAAGCACATATCGTACAGAGAAACAATATGCTTTGCCAGCATACCGGCAAGGGCACGCTGGGGCGTTGTATGCTGTAAAGCTGCCGCTGCCTTAAATGCACCCAGCCGGTCCGGGTCATCCCCGGTGTATTCTTTGGTTTTCCGTTTCAAGGTATCAGCGCAAAGCCGTACCTGTTCGTCAAAAACGGCATTGACTTCATTTTGCGTAATATAGCATCCCTCCTTTGAAAACAAGAAACCGGCTATTCTAAAGCATCTTAGAATAGCCGGCAAATAAATGGATATGTAATTGTTTATAGTGTATTGATCTCTTTTTCCAGTTCCCGGACCGCTGCTATGACTGTCTCAAATGTCGGAACATCCCCATACAACATATCCTGCATAGAGTTATAGTCCGCTTCCAATGCTGCAAACCGATATTCCGGCGGGAGTAATTTTAATGTGCCCGGCACAGCCTCCGGGTACTTCGCCCATGCTCTGGGATAGAATTTCATTTTGAAATCTACAACTTTCTTCAGGAGATCCAGCCTGGAAAAAGCAGCTTCTTTGACCGGTGTTGCAGCCATGCGGTAGAGATCATAATAATGTCTGGAATACCGCTGCGGCATTTCCAAATGTTCCGGTCTGTTCGCTTCATGGTGCAGGATTGTGGCTTTTTCCCAGAAGGTCCGTTCCGGGGCAACGGTAAGGATTGCAGTTTCTTTTTGCTCAAAAATCTTCGGATAATATTTTGCCGCGTATGGTTCGATCTGCGCTGTTTTTGCAGGAGTCCACGCTGCCAGCGCACCAATCTCTAAACGGATCACCTGTAAGGTCGCCGTATTTGTAAAAAGGTGCGGATAGGCGAAAATGACCGTCTGTTTATCCTTTTCATCTATGTAGACATTTGCTTCACAACCGATTTCCTGAGATAAGCCGGATTTGACTGCCGGGCAGAATGTTTCGGACAGAAATACCTCCGCACGCGCATTGGCTTCTTTGTTAAAAGCATCCTGTTTTGTATTGGAACGTTTCTCCCATGGTTCATCTTTGCCATATCCCAATACACGCCAGTCCAGAATCAAATCAATATCTTCTGAAAACCGGCTGATCAGGTGAAAGGCTTTTGAAAGGCTGGTACCGCCCTTAAAGGTGATGGACTCTTTCCATGGTGAGCGGTGAAATAAATAATCCAGCGTAAAACATACCCAAAAGTCTTTTTCCACGATGGCATCATTCAGCCCCATTTTATCTGCTGTATTTCTGAACAGCTCCCTGCGGTCGTTATCTGAAAGCCTTGCTATATTTCTCATTGTACCTTTTCACCTCCACAAATCTGCCGTATCGTATCGTAAACCCAATCCGTAGACTCTGTTGCTTCCTTCAAACAAGCCTGTTTATCCTTGTCTGTCAGTTTTTCGGAAAGCATCTGTATGACTTCTGGCGTAACATTCGATTTGCCAAGCGTTTTTAATGCCTGTATAACCAAACTTGTCATATAGGACAATCCGGTAATCTCCTTATTGGTCCGGTGCTTAAATTCCAGCTTTGTAGAGTTCCACTCGTAGGTCTTATATGGACCATCGCTGATATAGGACCATACTGCTATTACCTGTGTTGAAAGACCTAACAGGTTCAATGCTGTATTCCCACATGGGGCAATCGTCCAGTGATAACTTCGTGCCAATGCGTTCGCCACTGCTTCCGGGTCTGCCGCCACATATTCATCCAGAAGTTTACTGTATTTAGGTTTTTCATAAACTCCTTTCAAAATACGGCGCAATGTTCCTGACTGCACTAAACGGCTTAAACTTTGACGAATAGTGGATGTATCTGCAATATCCGCAAAATCAGATGTCACAAAAACAGTTCCATCTTCAAGAGAAAGAACACGCTCCCGTATTCGTTTTGTATATCCGTTATCCACAATACCGCCTCCCTTCATGTCACGAATATTATATATTATTCGTGACATGATTGCAATAGGTTCTATGCCTCTTATTTTGAGTGTTCCCATTAAAAATCTGATTCATACATCAAAAATCAAAAATTTTGAAAGACAGTACAGTTTTTATATATGTCACATATTTTATATATTATCCGTGACATCAGGCACTCGGCAGGTAGATCCAGTCGTGCATCAGGCACACGCTGGGTTCGTCCTCCCTGGGAACCAGACGGTAGGTACATTCCCCATAGACCGTGCGTTTGTCCTCGATCTCCATGCCATAGGCTTTATAAAAGCGGTATTCCAGATTGGAGATAATACAGCGAAGGGTTTGCAGAGCCTCCCTCTGAGCTGATACGATCAGGTCACGGTCAATGCTGCGCTTCAAAAACAGCAGCGATTTGTAAAGCTGTACCTCTGTGCGGTAAGGGCGGCAGTCTTTCGTTTCCAACCATCCGCAAAAAGCGACCGGTCCGCTCTGGATCACACTGCGGTCCGGGTGATAATACTCGTAGCAGTCCAGGTTTGCCGTATTCAGAAGATAGAGCATTTCCCGGACTTCATTTTCCGGCATGTCGTAAAACCGCAAAAGCGAGCGGTAAAGATGGACATAGCCAAGAATGGAAATCATGGTATTTACCATAAAATAAAATCCTCCTTGTAAACAACAGGTGCGGGAGCTTTTGCCCCCGCACCGTCTAAAATCTATATTTCGTTATCTACTTTCACGAGTTTTCCCATGACAAGGAAGCGTCCTGTGCCGCCCGGCGTACAGGTAGAAAGGGTCACTACCTTATCGCTGCAGGTCACAGTCACATCACTTTCCACCGCAGAACGTTCCTTCATAGCCGTAAGCCAGGTAGTATAAGCACCGTCATCCTTCCAGGAAAGCTGCCAGGGAGAAGTTTCACTGCCGGATTCTTCCGGCTTTGCTGCAAACGCCGCAAAGATCTCCATGACATAACCACCCTTCGGAGTAACGAGATACATCTGCCTGTGGGTATCAAAGTAACTTTGTTCATCGTATCGGTTCAGCAGAGCAAACATGGAACCATCACGCATATTATGGCCGTAGACGATCGTATTGCGGTCTGAAAAATCTGCCCGGTTTTCATAATCGGCAAACAGGCAGCCAACCTTGTTGTAGGTCCCGTCATAAAGATGGTTCAGGTAATACTCGTTGTTGTCAGTCTGCGTCACCGGATAATTGATCACCGTATCAGGAAGGGAAAGCCATCCGATGATGTCCGGTCCATTTTCACGGAGCGCTTCAAAGTCTACCGAAGGCAGGACAATATCGGCATCGTCCTGTTTTGTTTCCGTCGGATCGGTTGCCTGTTCCGGGGAGGCTGTCTGCTCCGGTACTTCCACATATCCGGCAAGATCCCGATAGGCGTCTTTACTTTCGGCATACTGGTTTAAGTCACGGAACACCAAAAATCCGCTGCCAAGAGCCACCAAAGCGCAGAGTGAAAGGACAGAAGCCCCGACAGCCGTTCTTTTTGGGGAAGTCCTGCTGTATTTTCCCTTTTTGAAATAATACACAGCAAATACGCTGCCGCCGATCAGTGCGGCTGCCAACAGTCCGCCATATAGGAAAATATACGGATCATCCCCGGTCTGCGGTACCGGCTTTTGAGGGGTGGAAGGATTGGACGGAACAGAAGGTTTTTCCGGCTTCTCCGGCTTTTCCGGTTTTTCATTAAAAAACTGGACCGTAGATGTCTGGTCAGCTTTGATCTCCACTGTAGCGGCATCAGGAATGATGTAATCCTTGCTTGCCCGGTTTGCAACTTCTGTTACGGTATAAATACCGACACGAAGGCCCTTGACTTCAATTACGCCGGATTTTGGAGTGGTGAATGTCTCGCAGTAGGAGCCGTCCGCGCTCTTGACCTCGATGGCAAAACCATCTTTGCGCCCGTCGCTGGAATCCTTTGTGATCTTTAAGTTGCCGCGGTAAGCCTCATTGGTAAATCCGTGCCCGGCTTCTCCATTTTCCACAACTGCGACCTGTCCATCTTCTGTGATGGAAAAATAGTAAGCGTTTGGATCAGGCTGATAGCCCTCCGGCGCTTTGCTTTCTTTGATAAAGTAGCCACCAGCCAGAAGGTTTTCCGCCGTATGATAGCCTGCATCGGTTTCTTTCAGCGTACCGATCTTTTGATCGTCAGGATCATATTCCTGGTTGGCATTGGAATCCGCATACAGGTCGAACACCGCACCGGGCAGGAAGCGCAGGAAAGAATTCTTGTCTTTCTTATCCTCCTTTTCCACAGGGGACGGTTCTTCCACAGCTTCGGTTTTAGTTACCTGCACGCTGCCGCGGATCAGGGTGTTTTCCACACGGATCTCGATATGCTGTCCGTCTGCACCGATATATACATGGTGCTGCTGCGGGCTTACTGTATAAAGGTCAGGGGCAGAGATCTCCTTGACAATCCAGTGTCCGTAAGGAATGTTCTCAAAGGAAAAGCTGCCGTCTTTTCCGGTAACAGCAGTAAGCAGTGCATTTTCTTCGGTAAATTCTTCTGTATCAGGTCTAAACAGTCCCATGAGCGCACCGGCCAGCGTGACATCTTCGCCGCCTTCCGGGTTTTCCCCAACTTTTACACCGTCTACACGCCCGCGGAGAAGTTCATTGGAAACAGCCTCGCCTTCATTGACAAGGATCTGTACCAGGGAAGTTTCCTGTCCGGCATATTCAAAGACGACCGGATATTTCTGATCCGAAAGGATATAGGCGCCGTTGGTCGTGCGTTCCTTGACATAATAGCTGCCAAAAGGCAGGTCGGAGGCGAAGGAAGCGCTGTAACTGCCGGATTCATCAGACGAAACAGAAACCACTTCCAGAAGTCCGTCTACTGGGATCACGCTGCCATCTGCCGCCGTCAGGTCTGCGGAAGCATAAAGTCCAAAGGAAATATCCTTATATTCCTCGTTCATGCCAAGACCGAACAGGTCATCGGTCTCCATTGCCTTGAAAAGTGTGACATCCACTTTCTGTCGTTCGTCATAAAGACCTGTTGCTGCCTGTGTGACCTCCACGGTCTCACCCGCATAGGTCAGTTCCACATATTCCGGTTGAGGATTCAGCACACAACCGGAAGGAGCCTGACGTTCCTCCAGACGGTAACGGCCAAGATAGAGAAGCCCGCTTTTCGCTGTGCCGTCCTCGCCAGTCGTAAGGGTTTCCACAACCGTATCTTTTTCTGTCCGCAAGGTACCGTCACCGGTATAAATATCTTCATCTGCGATCACGTCATAGACCGCTCCGGGAAGTCCGGCAGCCTCATACACCGGCTGGTACAATCCGTCGTTTTCCTGGACAGAAGCAAATACTTCTCCGGTCTTTGTGATGGTAAGCTGGCCTTTCTGCGGCATATTGTACTGAGTGACCATCACAACCGCCTCGCTGCCGTCAATGGTAAACGGTACCGGCTGATCGGAAAGCACATAGCCATAAGGGGCAGCCACCTCATAAAGTTCATAATCCCCGGCGGCCAAAGGCTCCGGCAGCATCAGCCAGCCCTCGTCAGAAACGTAGAAGGTATCCAGTGTTTCCGGGTTCGGATAGTAGACTGTCTGGGTGATAAATTCCCCGGTGGAAAGATCCTTGATCTGAAAACCGGTTCCGGTCACAGGGATAATCTTTCCGGTCTCTGCGTCACATTTTTCAACTTTCAGACGGGCTGTGATGGTGCGGTTGTTCAGGATATAGCTGTAAGTCTTTCCATCAGAGGAAATGAATACCGTAAAGTCCGGGACAAAGGCTTTGCCTTCCTCGCCTGCAATCTGATGGACCGTATAATGCCCATAAGGAAGCGGTTTACTGGAAGCAAAACCATCCGCATCCGTGGTAAGAAGGTCACGTTCACTTTCCTTTGCCGCGTCATAGCTTCCGGCTGCCTTTAAGTAAACTTCAAAGACTGCGCCTGCTTCCGGGCGTTCGATAATACCGGCATTGGGATCGTTGGTATTTTCGCCCTCGGGCACATCCTGGTCCAGGTCATCGGTGTGCTTAACAAGCTGGATATTTCCGTAAATAACCGTTTCCGTCACCTGATTTTCTGTGGTATTGAGTTCCACTTCATACAGGGAAGGGGATGCACCCACTTCATAAATAGTTTCATTCAGAAGATACCCGGTGCTCGGTTCGATCTCCCGGATCGTCCAGCCATCCCCGCATACATAATAGCGGGTCATAAAGCTGCCATCCGGTCCGGTAGTATAAGTGTCAATCAGTTCGCCATCACGGAAGATCCCATAGGTCGCTCCTGCAAGAGTGGCATCCCCCTGGGCATTTCCGGTGTCAGCATCACTCTTTGCACCGCTGGTATTGTAGGTCCCCTGGAAGAAGATCAGGTCGCCCGGTTTTGCATCTGCGCTTGATACCGGCGTACATACACCTAAAAGACCGTCCGCAGTCAGCCTTCCAAAATTCCAGCCGACGCCGCAGTTGTTGATCACCCAGGACACATAGCCGGAACAGTCAAAGGAAGTGGAAGGGCTTGCGCCTCCCCATACATACGGATAGCCAAGATATTTTTCCGCCTCGGCCATCATTGCGGCAAACTGTTCATCCGCAAGGGCTTCCGGTGGAATGTCATAATCGAAGTAGTTTCCTGTGCCGCCTGAACCAACTTCCGGCAGGTGCCGTTCGCTGGTATCGCCGGTATCAGCAAAATACAGGGGATTCAAATACTGGCCGTCAACCAGAACTTCTAAGTGCAGGTGGGGACCGGTGGAATTTCCGGTATTCCCGACCTTTGCGATCACATCCCCGGCTTTGACCTCCTGCCCGGCAGAAACAAGGATCTGGGAACAGTGCCCGTATTTGGTCGTCAGGGTATGTCCTTCGTATGCCTCGCCTTCAATGGCGACACATAAGCCATAACCGCCGGCATTTCCCGCAAGGGTGACCGTTCCGTCATGCCCGGCAAGGATCTCTGTGCCCTCCGGCATCCCGATGTCCACACCGGTGTGATAGTTCTTTTCCCCACTGATGGGATGTACCCGGTAGCCGTAGTAGCTGGTCACATAAGGGAGCCAGTTGGTGCCAAAGACATTTTTGACATACTGGCGGTTTCCTTTTGTCTGCAGCAGGATCTCGCAGATCTCTTTCTGGTCTGCGTTCATCCGGGAAACGACCAGGTTTTCCAAAGGTGTGACCGTGAGCTTGACATTTAAGATGCGCCATTCATAAGGCACTTCCTCCTGGGTTTCTTCCCCGGTTTCCGGGTCAACGGAAGTTTCTGTGCGATAACGGATCTCGGTTTCTTCTGAAAAGGACAGGGTATATTGTTCCTGGAAAAGCTGCCGCAGCACGCTTTCCACTTCATCGTAAGTAAATCCCTGATAAGCAGAAGTCAGATACCCCATCAGCACATACGGGTCATGCTCGATCGCACCCAGGTTATACCGGTATTCGTCATAGCCGGGGCGGTCTGATTCCACCCTGTCTATTTCCATTTGCAAATCTGTTTCCCACTCGGTATAGGTAAGCTCCGCCTGATTGATGTCCTGATCGTCTGCGAGATAGGTAGAAGCAGCCAGACTTCCCAGACCACCGGTTCCAATATTGGAGAATGTGGAAAACAGGGACATGATCAGGAAAATTACCAAAAGGAGAAGCAGGAGGACAAGGCAGATCACAGGGTGCCGTTTGACCGCATGGACAATACCGACGCTGACCCTCTCTGTTGCGACTGCGGCATTTTTTGCCTGTTTCCCGGCTTCACGGGCAGCCTTGGCATACTGCCTTTTCAGTTTTTGTTTCTGCCATATCCGGGCAATCGCATGTTTCTTCAGCTCCGGGTGGTCGCTAAGAGCCTGCCGGTAAGCAAGTCTTGCGTTGGCCTTTGCTGATTTTTGCTGTAATTTCGCTGCCTTTCGGTAGGGGGCAGTTTTATGCCGGTGATATGCCGTGCGAAGCCCCGCCTCGCCCACAAGTTCAGAGCGGTGGGCTGCCTTGATCCCCACATTTTCATCCTCTGCCTCATAAATCTTTTTATGGGCGTAACCAATGGCAGTATTGGCGCCCGCCTTGACCGGACGCAGGGGTACAGGTCCTTTTACATGGGCCTTTTGGGATTTAACCTCCTTTTCAAATTTTAAGTGTTTTTTGGCTTTTCCGGTCTCCAGGTCGGAAACCGTCTCCATGCGCAGTTTTTTCCGGGCCGGCAGACGATTTTGCGCCTGCTCTGCTTTTTGTGCAGTCCGTTCCGCCTTCCGTCTTGCATGGGTGAGCTTTTTATCCTTTGTCTCCGGCGGCAGTTCATCCGCAGTAAATTCCAGCTTGGATGTTTTCGGCGGTTCGCTATCCACACCCTTTTCCTTCTGGTGAGACCGTTATTTCCTTTCTGCAACTGGTTCTTTAACATATCCCCGTATTCCCTGCGGATTCCGTCATACTCGTCGCCGCGGGGAGGAATGTCAATGCTTCTGGTAAAATCCTGCATATTGGCCCGCTGGTTGATAAAGGTAAGCTGCACATGGATCGAGGCGTCGAAGTAATTTAAGAAATCACAATACCCCTCGAAAATCTGTGCTTTATCATCTGCCTGTGCAAGCTGATAGTTAATATCAAAAAACTGCACTGTTTTGGTGTAAAGGGTATCGGTCAGCCGGCAGATCCCATCCCGGTACATTTCACGGTAGGGAATGCTCTGCTGGACCGTCTGCGGGGCATCTGCTTTCAGTCCGGCAAAAAAGCCGCCTTTTTTAGACGGCTTGGAACGGGCAGACTTAGTTTTTCCCTGCTTTGCATCGGCTCTGGTCTTTTTGGCCTGCTTCTGATTTGTCCATACAGAGTTTCAGGCAAAATCTATATATATCTGTACCGAACTCATCAATACATTTCTCGATTTCTCTTGCGTCCAATGTTTCACCTCCATTGCCCGTTCACCCTATATTCGCCATGACTTTGTATGCGGTTCACTTTTTTCAAAAAATTTTTTTTACAGGTAAAATGCCGGGGCGAAGTAGGTAGTTTCACTCCCGGCATTAAAAGAAAACTTTTCTTATGGTGTTTTGTGAAAGATAGCAATAGCTATTATTCATCGTCCTTCTCTAATTCGATTACATCTAAGATACCACAATTCAGGGCTTCGCAGATACGAACCAGCGTTTCCATGCTGATGTTTTTGCCTTTACCCATATTGGCTATCATATTTGTGGTAAGACCTGCGGCAATCCGCAAGTCCTCTTTCCTCATATTGCGCTCAACCAACGTATGCCAGAGGGGTTTATAGCTTATGTGCATTTATCCTCCTGCCTTCCTCCCGGTTCCGGGGTTCCTGTTCCCATTATAACAAAGTTCTTGCTATTCCACAAACATTTCTTGACACAATCGCCGGTTCCGTCTGGATTGTGCTTTTCCTTTCTTTTCTTGATTACATCTACTTGGCCATAAGCTGTTTGATCCCTTGTGATTTTGCTTATGTGTGATAAAGAAGTAATAGAAGTGTAAAAAATTTTGCCGTTCCTATCCGGCACATGAGGTATGTCGGATAGGTCGGGCGGTTAGGTGTCGGGCAGTTCTACCTTGCCGACAAAAGAATAATAGATTTCGATTTCCTGTCTGCGTAACTTGCCCCGGCGTTTCCCGTCAAGGGCAACGCTTTCATGGACAACGATTTTCTCCACAAACTCCCGCAGCAGAGTAGGGGTAAGTTCTTCAATGGTAGTGTGCCTGCGTACCACATTCATAAACTTTTCAGCGTTTGCGGTGGCTTCCTGCGCTTTGGAAAGTTCTTCCCGCAGTCTGGCGGCACGTTCTTTCAGTTCTTTCTGCTCGGCTTCATAGTCTGCCGACAGCTCTGTGAAACGCTCGTCCGATATGCGCCCGGTTACGCTGTCCTCATACAGCCGCTTGAAGATAGCAGATAACTCGGCTATGCGTTTCTCGGCGGCTTCCAGCTCCTTTTTCTTGGCGGCGTTCCTGCGTCTGTCCCCGTCCTCATTCTGCTCGATTAAAAGCTTCATAAACCGGGCTTCATGCTTTGCCGCATAGCTGGTAACTTTCCGCAGATTGGAGAGTACGCCAGCGGTCAAGAGGTCAGTGCGGATAAAGTGCGCTGTGCAGTCGGCGGTGCGTTTCTTGTAGCTTCCGCAGATATAACAGTCCTGCTTGCGCTTGTCCGTCTGGTATCGCTGCTGGTACATGACGCTGCCGCAGTCGGCACAAAAGAGTATGCCGGAGAACAAGCCCACTTCGTCATAACGGTTGGGGCGTTTGCGCTGCTTGCGTAACTCCTGCACCCGTTCCCACGTTTCCCGGTCAATGATAGGCTCATGGTGGTTCTCAAAAACCGCCTGCTTTTCCGGGGGATTTTCTATGCTGTGTTTCAGCTTGTAGGACGGCTTCTCGGTCTTAAAGTTTACCAGACAGCCCGTATATTCCCGGTTTTCCAGCAGATGAACCACGGTATTGGTCGCCCACTTGCACTCATAGCCGGGGTGGTAGCGGCGGGTGCTGCCCGTCCTGCGGTATTCCAGCGTCCCCGGCGTGGGGATTTGCTGCTCGGTCAGCATACGGGCTATCTTGGTCGGACCGTTCCCGGCAAGGCAAAGGCTGTAAATCTGCCGTACCACCGGGGCGGCTTCCTCGTCAATGATAAAGTTTTCGTCCTCGTCCATGAGGTAGCCATAGACGGGCTTGCTTGTGATGGGCTTTCCGCTCATGCCCTTAGAGCGTTTTACTGCCTTGATTTTCTTGCTCGTATCTCTCACCAGCCATTCGTTAAAAATGTTCCGCAGCGGGGCAAAATCATTTTCCCCCTGTGCGCTGTCCACTCCGTCATTGATAGCGATGAAGCGGACACCTTTCTGTGGGAAAATCATTTCTGTGTACATTCCCACCTGTAAGTAGTTTCGCCCTAACCTCGACATATCTCCTTGTGTCAACAAAGAACCAAAAAATTTTGAAAAGCCAGAGGACGTTTCCGGGCTGTCTGCCCGCCGCGTCCTCCGACTTTTCATCAGGAGGATTATGCCTCGAATTTGTCGTCTAAATCAAAGTATGCCTCATATTGACGAATTATGTGAAGGAAGCCATCATAACCGGTTTCGCTGATAGTTTCAAGAGTTTTGTCGCTTGCCATTTCGGTATGTCCGATTATCACGCCGAGAAGCCTCAAGGTATTAAGCACGGCACGTTGATAATGATATTTCTGCTCCTGGCGGCATACACGAGCCACTTCACTGGTTCCATCAATCTTTCTGTTTCTCACGTCAGCCATCATGCTCAGCGATAACAGAATACTACACGCACGATCCTGCAAATCTGCGGCAGTATTATCTTTGAATGTCAGTTCCATAATTGTCCTCCGTTTCTTCTGTTTGATTGTCTGTCAGGTCTGCAAAGCAGTCCCGGAATTTCCATACAATCTCAATCTGCGAATCCGGATAGATGTAAATATCCTGAATAAATCCCCGTACCATTTCTTTGGTAAGAGATGGGGTATCCCGGTACTGTCTGCTCAGTTCCAGCAGTGGATTTTCCGAGGTATGAGCTTCCTCCTCCAGAGCGGCCAAAGCCGATTCCTGTTTCTTTACATCTTCATCCAGTTCTTGAACTGTTTTATCAACCTCAGCCTTTTTCTTAAGATAGCGTTCCTTGCTACAGTCACCGGCAATATAACCTTCATACAGAGTCAGTTTTTCCTGCCGGTAGCGCTCCTGAAGCTGCTGCAGACGGGTCAATTCAGCCATGCAGGCGTTGATCCTGCCTGTCCGGGTAAACTGTAAGGCTGTTTTCTGGTTTTCTTTTTGCCGATACAAAGTAAGCATTTGCTGAATGGCATGAAGCACTACCTGTTCAATGTCAGTCTCCATGAAATGCTTTCCCCGTGGGCAGGATGCGCCCGGATCGGATGCCGACTTATCACATAGATAATATACAGCGCCTTTTCTGCCAGTCCGGCGAGTCATTATCCGATGGCACTCTGCACATCGGACAACACCTTTTAATGGGTACTCCTGTATTCCATGACTACCGCGTTTCCTGCCGAGCTTCAGTATTTCCTGCACCTTCTGAAATTCCTCATGAGTTACGATGGCTTCGTGCATATTCTCCACTACAATCCAGTCCTCTTTCTTATTCGGAAGCGCTTTTTTGACATTGACAGCAGCTTTGGAACGCTTATGCCCAACTGTTGCGCCAGTGTATTCGTACTGATGCAAGATGCCCAGCACCGTATGATAATTCCAGCCGTTGCTTTCTTTTCGTTTCTGAAAACGGTTCTGGCCTGGATGTTTCAGACGGAAGTAACTGCCCGGTGTCAGTATGCCGTCTATGTTCAAAATCTCCGCAATCTGTCTGGTCTTTTTTCCTGCCAGCGCCAGATCAAAAATCCTTCGCACCACCGAAGCAGATTCCGGATCAATCGCCAGCTTGTTGCGGATAGTCGGGTGAAACTGATAGCCGTAAGGAGCAATGCTGCCCACATACTTGCCCTGCTTCATCATTTGCAGCTTTGCCGTTGTGGTCTTCACGGACAGGTCTTTGCTGTAAGACGCATAGACAATATTTCGGATTACTACATCCATTCCGCTGGTAACACCTTTATAATCGTTGCTGTCATAACCATCATTGATAGAGATGTACCTCACACCCAAAAAAGGGAACACACATTCCAGATAGTTTCCCATTTCCGTGTAGTCCCGCATGGCTCTTGAAAAATCTTTCGTAACGAGGACGTTCAGTTCACCGGAGCGGAGCTTTTTCATCATATTCTGAAAAGCCGGACGATTAGTGTTTGTGCCGGTAAAGCCGTCGTCTACAAATTCCGTGCGCGGAGCATCTTTTAATTCCGGATGCCGGTTCAGAAATTCGTAGATCAGTAGTCTTTGATGCTGTACGCTGTCGCTTTCCTCTTTGGATCGGCGTGTATCCTCGTCAGCCAAGGACAAACGGATATAAATGGCAACTTTTGGTTCTTTCATGAGATCGCCTCCTGCTTCTTTTGCATTTCCAGAATACTCTGGCACATTTCCTGATACACATCATCATAATAAAAAACAACTTCGACAGCGCCATTTTCATAAATCAGAACCTTCTCTATCATGGTATTCACCAGCTTCTGCGTCAGTTCCGTAGTACCGGTGGCCGCCTTCATCATAGCCATCCATTTATTATCCGGAGAAATAGAATCCAGAAACTTTGTCCGGCGCTGAACCGCTTCATCCATCAGCTGACTCAGGCGTTCATGTTCTTTCTCATAGGTCTTCTTAGCAAAAGAATATTCTTCTTCATTCAGAATACCTTCCACGTAGCTTTCATATAACTTGCTTCGTTTTTGATTCAGGGCATTCAGCTTCAAGTTGATACTGGAGACAGCGGCGTTGTACTTTTCTTTGAGATTGCTTTCTTCCTTGCTTCCCTTTAAGATACTGAGCAGCCGCTCGTAGTTGAGGGCAACCCGTAGCTGATCTTGTATGACAGTGAGCACTTTTTCATTCAGAACATTCTGTCGTATATAATGCTTTGTACAGTGTTCGTGGTGGCGTGAAGTATAGGTGCTGCACTCATATGACCCCATCCATTCTTCCGGTCCCTTTTTGTCAATCCGATGTCGGCGGAAGTACATTCGCTTTTTACAGTCTGCACAGAATATTTTCTGGTCAAAGAAATCAATCATCTGTTCCCGGATAATGGCAGACTGTTTCATTTTCTCCTGCCGGATACGACTGGCCTCCGCCAGAATATGCTGAACTGTATCAAAATCTTCCTGGCAAATGATCGCCGGATGCGTATTTTCATACCAAATCCAGTTCTCTGGATCTTCCTTATGCTTCTTGACACCCTTATAAATAGCGGTACGCACTCTGCCGTGAATCGTGTGTCCCAGATAGACCGGGTTTTCAAGAATGGAATTTATCGTGGACTTTGCCCAGCCTTTTCCAACCTGATTGCCATGTCGGGAACCATTTTCACGCTTGCGAAGTTCCGGATGGACAGCGCCTGCTTCTTCTAAGCGGTGAATCATGGAATTGACGGAAACGCCCTCCATCTTCCAGCGAAATATATTCCGCACATAAGGAGCGGCAGCCTCGTCAATTACATAAGCGGATTTATCTTCATTCCACATATACCCGTAAGGCGGGTTACGGCTCTGAAAGGTTCCGTTTTGCTGCTGCGCCAGGAGCGCCGTGGAAACCTTACGGGAAATATCTCTGGAATACAGGGCGTTAATCAAATTTTGGAGCGACACAGAGAGAGACTCCATGGAACTGCCGCAGGTAAAGTTGTCAAATTTTTCTTTGACAGAGATGAAGCGTGTTCTCAATGCCGGAAAAATCTTTTCCAGATAGTTGCCCACTTCAATGTAATCTCTCCCGAATCGGCTCAGATCACGAACCACGATAGCCTCCACCTTACCGCTACGCACATCATCCATCAGCCGGTTCCAGGCAGGACGGTCAAAAACCGTGCCGGTTTTTCCGTTATCGGCGTAAACCTCCGCAAGTCTGAGATAGGGACAGCCTGCAACATACTCCTTACAAACATCAATCTGGTTCTGGAGAGAAGCGCCTTCGTCCTGTTTTCCGCTGTTCTCCACAGACAGCCGTGCATAGATTGCAGTGACATAGGACATCTGCCCGATCTGTGCTGCCGATTCCGGCTGACTGCTATTTTTTCTGCTTTTTCTTGCCATGGTATCCTCCTATGTTCAGCCAGCCGCAGCTGGCCTTTCTTCAAATTCCTGGACATAGCGGAGCGCCAGCTCGTATTCATCCCGGTATTTGAATTGAATCTCAATCGCTTTGTTCTCGTAAATAAAAATCCGGTCTACCAGTGCCACCAACACCCGGCGATCCAGCTCCGAAATATTTTGGAACTGAGCAAACGCCTTTACCCAGGCACGGTTCGTCATACCGGTAGTTGCCGCCTGCGCCTGTTCTTTCTTCATACGTTCCACGGTTTCAGATTTCTCTTCAATCCGAGCCGTATAGGCGTTGCGGAACTCTGTATACTCGCTCTTTGTAATCACGCCATCTGCCAGATCTTCATAGAGCCGGAGCTTCAGTTTCCTGTACCGTTCGATTTCTTCCTCTACTTTGACAATCTGTGCTTCATAGTTGAAAGATTTCCTTTTTTCCAGAGGAAGACGTTCGATAAACGCAAGCACCTGATCCAGGTGCATAACGGTTTCAATCTGGTCATGGATTGCATGGAATACAACTTCCCGCAGTCGGTTCTCACTGAAAGAATGGGGAGAGCAGTTCTTTTCTTTCCGATGTTTTCCGCAGACATAATAAATATACTTTTTCCCACTGCGCGTCACAGTCTTTCTCACCATACCCTGCTTACAATCCCCGCAGTAAAGGAATCCGGAAAACAAATAATGCTGTCCGCTGTCATCCGCAGCCCGCATATCCCGTTTGAGCAGTTCCGACACCACCATGAAATCATCCGGTGAGATCAGCGCTTCATGGGTAGCTTCTGCATGAATCCAGTCTGCTTCATCTTTCAGACGAATATCATGTACCTTGTGGTTGGGCGTTCCTCGCTTGCCCTGAGTCAGGTTGCCTAAGTAAACTTCGTTCTTCAATATTCTGGCGATGGTGTTGTATTCCCATTGGGGAACATCCCGCCGCCGAAACGCTGTCTGAAATCTTACCCCTTGCTGGCGTTTGTGTTCCATCGGAGTGGGCACACCGCTTTGATTCAGCCGCTGTGCAATGCGCAGGATGGGAAAACCGTCCTTAAACATTCCGAAAATCATGGTTACGATCTCAGCTGCATCGTCATCCACCACCAGACGGTTTTTATCCTCTGTGGATTTCTGGTAGCCATACGGAGCGAAAGAGCCAACATATTCACCTTTCCGGCGCTTCACTTCCAGGTTGGTTCGGATTTTTACCGATATATCCCGGCAGTAAATGTCGTTTACCAGATTCTTAAACGGCAGTGTGATAGCATCCGAAGCACTTCCCGGTGCCAGACTGTCATAACAGTCATTGACGGCAATATAGCGGATGCCCAAGGACGGGAAAATCTTCTCCAGATAATTTCCTGCCTCAATGTAGTTTCTGGAAAACCGGCTCAGATCCTTGCTGATTGCACAGTCAATTTTGCCGGAGCGCATATCCTGAAGCATCCGCTGAAATCCCGGACGCTCCATGTTGGTTCCGCTGTAACCGTCATCTTCATCGTAAATCTCCACCAGTTCCAGGTCTGGATGGCGGGAGATGTACTCCATGCAAATGGCCTTTTGACTGGATATGGAATTGCTTTCTCCGTGTTCGTTGTCCTCACGGGAAAGTCTCGCATAGATTCCCGTCCGATAAATCTTTTCTGGCACTATAAAAACCTCCAATCTTTCTAATGTATCATCACAGAAAGACGGAGGCTGATCCTACTATAAATGCAGGAGTACAAGCCCCAGCAAATCGTGGCTGCGGCTCGTGTTCCTGTTTTGTTTTTGACCCGGTTTTATCTTACCATCCCGGCAGAACATTTGAAAAGGATGTCAACTGCCGGAGAGATACACGCTGTTGACACGCTCCTCTATGGTTGGGCCTTTCGGCTGGAACGCCAGCTTCACAACAATGCCTCCGTCTAAGTAACAGTAAGGATTGCGGATTTGCCGGATATGGGATTTCAAGCGTTCCTCATATCCGGCGTCCGGGTCTAAACGGACGCTCTCGCGGTCAACCAGCTGGGAGCGGTCAACCGTCCGAGGGTCTACGTTTTTCATTTCCTCTACGGATTGATACGCCACATGATTTCCCCCTTCCATCTTATGATGCGGCTCAATAAAATAGTCACGGCGACCTCCCTTCCGGGGTTCGTTATTCTATACCTATTACGGGTCGGTCTTCTTTATCCGTCCGGCATCAAAATTTCAGGGGAAGCATATAGCGACGGCTGTTACCGTTATACATCCGGTAGACCTGGTACATATACTTTTTGTATCCAGCCATATTTACTCCGAGGGAACGACCTTCCCGGTAAATAGTAAGCGGATCATACCGGCGCAGCTGCTCTACCAGGCGCTTAGGACTATATTCATCGTGATATAGATCTACGAAGAACACCACGCCAAGCAGAATCTCAAAGCGAAGAGAATCCGGAGCGCCGTCCCAGGCATTTACAATGTGCTGCATCCCTTCCTTATAAATTTTTTCGCCCACCTTCTTGTAGATGGAGTAGGCAGTGCCAACGCAGCCAATCCGGTACTTGCCTCTGTCCTGGTTGTAGTCCAGCCGCAAGCCAACATCCTCCGTAGCTTTCAGGAAAGCCACCGCATCCGGGTCATTGCCGTAAATCAGCGCACGCAGTTTCGCACCGGCGGTGAGCTGGGCGGAAGTACCAGTCTGCTGAGCAAACAAAATAGCTTCATCCAGTTCGGAGAGGCCATAGAACACTTTGCAGCGGATGGGTAAGTCCTGACCGCCGTTGCGGAGCTTCCTGGCGGCAATGGTGTGCTGACCGTCAAAAACATAGTAGTGGCCGTCACGGAAGCTGACCTTCGGGTCATTGGCGATATGCTCGTCAAATTCTGCCGCAATCTTGCGGACACGGTTGGGATTCAGTTCCCGCTGATAAGCGTTACGAGGGACTTCCAGGTTCTTGCTGTAGATCATCATCTCGTCAAAGGGGCAGTTAATCAGGTTCTTCATGTTGGTTCCTCCTGTTCGATTTTGTTAATAAATTGAATGGCTTCTTTGAATATTTTCAGTACCTTGCGGCGGTACGATTTCTTATTTAAAAGACCCGGATAGCTTTCAAAGCAGCGAAGACATCGGCGAATCATGGTGGATACCGCGTCCTCCAGTTCGTAGAACATGGTACTTTCATCGGCCAGTTCTTCCGCCGTTTCCATACCGGAAGAAATCGCAAGGATTTTTTGGATTTCTGTCATGGGGCGGGTAGGAAGCTCAGATTCTTCCGGCTCTGGCTGAGCTTCATCATCAGTAATTGATGAAGGCTCAATCTCTGTCGATGCTTGCTGTTCAACTGAGACTGGTGCTTTATCTGACATTAGCTTTGACTGACGTAGCTGTTCAACTAAAGCTGGACGATCATCAGGATTGGCTTTGGCAATAGCTGCCACAGCAGTATCCGTGGGTTTAATGGAGCCTGAAAGCAGTTCCTCTTTGATGCCGGGTTCTATTTCCTCGGCAGCATCGACTCCCTTAGCATAACGCTCAGCACGACGGACATAGCTTTCGCTGGTATTAATTTCTCGTGCGATGCATTCACTGGTTCGTTCGGATTTTTGCTTCGGGTCATTTTGACCCGAAGCACTTTTGCCTACTAAAGCGTATTGATTTCCTCGGAAGCAATTAGCCAGCTTCTCCGCTTCATACCGCTGTCCAATCAAATATTTCTTCTGCTGTGGTGTCAAATTTCGACGACCAAGCTGGTTACAGCAAATCCAAGCAATGGCGGCATAGCGGTCAGGAAACTCCTTTTCAAAGACTGTGTATTTGATTTCCGGATGTGCTTGAATAATACGAAAGCGATTGTGACCATCTACGATGCAGCCGTTCCAGACAATCAACGGATTCAGCACAACGCCGTCCTGGAGAATATTTTCTTCCAGCAGCTGATATTCTTCCTCAGTCAGAGGTGGAATTTTAGACTCGAACTCTGGGTCAATCCGCAGTAGTTCATCCATCTCTTCACCCCCGTTCCGATACCGGCGTTACATAGTAGTCATAGCCCATGCGAATCTGGCAGTAGGTGCAGATTTCCTTTACTGTCTGCCTGTAATTTGCCCGCCGGATACGATAACTCCCTGTGATCTCGAAGTTTTCCCGGCAGGTGGGGCAAAGACAGATCAGGGAATTCCTGTCATTTCCTTGCCGGGTCAGGCGCGTCATACACTATCCTGGGAAAGCCCCAGGCTGGCACATACCGCTTTATCAATCAGTTCCATCTGAGCTTTGGTCAACCGCCCAGCGTAGCCGCGTATGCGGTGCTTATCGATCACCCGTAACTGTTCCAACATGAACAAGGAGTCTCCGTCATACTTCATTCCGGGAATCTTGCTCAGAACAACGTGTGTCGGCAGATATGGCTTTTTGTCGGCCTGCTTTGTAGCAGGTGTGACGATCAATGTCGGTGAATAGAAGTTGCCTACGTCATTCTGCAGGATCAGCACGGGGCGGATACCGCCGTGCTCACAGCCATAGGCAGGATTTAAGTTTGCGAAGTATATCTCTCCGCGATGATATTGTTTGAAATCTCGATCCATTGTGTGTACTCCTTTCTTGTGGGTATGTTAAAGGAGCCAAAACACGGGAATAGCCTTCCCGGTCATGGCTCTCGAAAATTTCTTAAGCGGTTATTTTCTCACATTTGTCCTCGACGCCCCTGAGAAGCGGGAAATCATCAGGCGGCAGCTTGCTGGGCTGCTCCATAGGCATCTAACCTCCCCGCCTTCCTTGTGGCCGGGCTGCGAATTACAGAAGTATCATTATCCCTGTATGCCGTCCTGGCCCTGCCGGTTGCAATCCGGTATTTTGTAGCAAGTATGGTTCGCTCGCCTCCGGGTGGAAGGTCATGGCGTACTGCCTGTCCGGCTCTGACATACGGTAATGTACCTGATGAATGAGTATTCGGTTTTCAAGGTTCCCAGCCGGTGTTCCCTGGCTGTGATTAAATTGTAGCCGAATCCAAATTGTTTCCAGAGTGACTTGTTGTCACGGTACTGGTCGAGTTTGTCACGGTAGATTAAAGAGAAGCCTTCAGCTGTCCAATCTGACCCATTATGTTTTCCAGTTCTCGCTGGATACGCTCCGTGTCTGAATATTTCACTCGTCCAAGGATCAGATAGTCCAGAGATATGTCAAATGTAATAGCAAGTTCAATCAGCAGGTCGAGTGAACCACCGCGTCTTCCGTTTTCCAGTGCCCTGTAATGATCCAGACTAATATTCAGCTTGTCGGCCATCTGTTGCTGTGTCTTGCCGCATTCCATACGCAGTTTTGAGATTCTCATTCCACATTCCATCGGATCGTAATACATAATTTTTCCTTTCCGCCTGTGCGAAAAGCGGCAAAGGATACAAACTTCGCAGCGTTTTCCCATCTCCCAGCCTGAAAATGAGCGCAAAAAGAGAAGGGTACCGATACCGCACCTTCCTAAAACAGGATCAGTGCAATATTTGTATCCTCAGCCCTTAATGCATATCAGGCTTTCGATATTTTTTGAAAGCCCTGCCGGAAACAAAAGAAGGCCGCCGACAGAGCCGGACTCCAAAATTGGAATCCAATTCTGCCAGCGGCCTCTCATGTAATGTCTGGTTAAACCTCTGGAACTGTTAAGGTATGTGACCTGGAGCAGGATTTACACAGCCTGTTTCATCTCAACCTGTCCGTCGTTATACCTGTGTATTCATTTTTTGTCAGAGACTGGCGAGCCGCCCAGTCTCATTGACTTCACCTTTGGGGGCGTAGATGTCAATTCGGTCATGCCGACGCCCCATTACTTTTCTGACCATTACTGCATGGCATTTTGAGCATTCCACCTTGATCGTGCCGCTGGAATTTTTATATCCAACGGAGATTTCACCGCAATTTGGACAATGCCATGAGAATGGTCGCCAAATTTCTTTTTCCTGCATAAGTCCATCCTCCCGCCATGGCCTTGTCACTTTGTTGACATCAAAAATTTCTCTGCCAGCTCCCTGCCGGTATAAACAGGGATTGGCTTCGTCTTAGCATATGCCAGTATCTGCACTGCCTGATGGCAATGCTCGCACTCCATCCAGCCATCCGTTTCATCCAGATAGAGATTATGGTTCAGCTCCCCGCAGATTGGGCAGCGCACATCGTAGGTTTCCATTGTCAGAACACATCCTTTCCTGATTTATCGTAAAGGCCAGTGTTACAGGGCCTTGATGACGTGTTTTGCCACGCCCTGTACAATGAGCTGCTTCACTCGAATTTCTTTGTCCGGATACTTTGTTTGATTCGCATATCGAAGAATCACATCTCCGTTTTCCTCATCAATTCCGCCAAAGGTTTTCAGAGTGTTCTCATTGTCCTCATCCAGCGCGACGACAATATCGCCGACCGTCGCTGTATCTTGTATTCTGATAACGATCAGATCTTCATCCTCGATGCCCGCATCTACCATGGAGTCGCCTTTAGCGCGGAGAATATAGAATTTACCCTCTCCAAAAATGGATTTGGGAAGGCTTACATATTCCTCTACGCTTTCCTCCTCACGCTCCGGGTCACCACAGCGGATACTGCCAACCACCGGTGCGGAAAAATACCCGGAGGTACATTTGCCGACCTGCTTTGTCACAATGGTTTTGCCATCATAGGAAAGCATACCGCGCTCATTCATGGCGACAAGGTAGCGATAGGAAGTCGCCTTTGACACGCCAACGCCTTGTGCAATCTCATTTACAGACGGAGAGGCGTGGTGTTCACGGTAATACTGGTCAACAAAGGTACAGATTGCATTCATCACTTCCGGGTTCTTGCTTCTCATGGTCATTCCTCACATTCTAAATGAAACGGCTCGTTTCAGATATTTATATTATAGCGAACGCCTGTTCTTCTTTCAAGGGATATTTTGCCAGAAAAAACGAGATGTCGCCGTTTAGCGACATCTCGTGCGAAATATCATTGTTTATTCGATTTCTTCCCATGGTTCTAATCCCATTTCCTCCCAGGTCACGCCATAGGGAGCGCCGCCGGAAGTATAACCGGCAATAAAGAAAAATGTATCATCCTGTTCGGGAAAAGGAATTTCTTTTGGCTTTTTCTGTCTGTGTCCTTTTGTTTTGCGCTGTTTCTCCTTTGATGTGCTCATTGGGTCAGCAGATGGTTCATTTTTCGTTTTGGGAAGCAAGTGCTGCGGCAAACCGGATTCTTGTAATCGCTGGAGAATATGTGGACATTTTTTCTGATATTCATTCAGCACTTCGCCATAAGAAATCCAGAATCCAAGCCCCTGAATGCGACAGTATACCCGCTCAGCAATTTGAACAACTTCATTATCATCCGGCGGCCGCTTCTTTTCCTGCAGAAACCGATCGGTTTCCCGATACATCAAATCGGAGATACGGGCTTTTTGCTTCTGCTTTAGTTCCTTATATTTCTTATTTGGATTGTTCATTCGTTGTCGGTTCATACAGTTACCGTCTCCATTAACTCTGAAACAGACTCATTCCAGCGCAGCCCTCGCCATCCGATGATATTCATCCAGTACGAACGCAGGGCTTTCTATCTTCATTCTGCCGCACCAACCAAAGACCCAGCGGTAAAAAGTTGGGCTGGTACAAACCAATACTCTTGCTCTGAAATGATTGTCATCTACAGTTTCCGTCTCTACATCCAGACCAAAGTGATCTATCAGATGTTTCATCAGGCTGTTTTCACAAAGCAGTGATACTTCGACCGGTTCTTCCGTATCATACATCCGGAATACCTCACGCGAATAATTTGCCAGATTCAGATTGTCTTGTGCCGGTGTCGCTGCCTCATCAAGAATTTCCGGCTGTCTGCTGATCCGGTCTACCCGGAAGGTATTGATTTGATTCCGGCGATGATTCATACCAAGGACGTAGTAGAAGTCACCATCCCAGATCAACGCATAAGGACTGATAACATACGGTAACCCATCGTTTTTCAGCACCCTCTCTTTTTGAGTATTGTAATCCGTATAGTAGAATGAAATCCGTTTACCTTCGTTAATCGCATCATTGATTGCTTCGACAATGTAGTAGCTTTTTTCGTTGTCCGATTTAACACGTCCGGTCACATATAGATTGCGCTTGAGCTTTGCCGCATTGGCTTCACTGGTAAGCGCCATCAGTTTAGAAATCAGTACCTGGCTTTTGCCTACGGAGATAAACTTTGAAGACTGCACCGCATCAATCAGCAATTTCACTTCCGGCAGTTCAAACAGACGGTCATTCAGATAATATTTCTTTTCACGGGAACGAATCTCCATCACTTCAAGGCCACCGGCGTTCAGCAGTTCTATGTATTTAGGGATGGTTGTCCGATGCAATTTGATTTGATGATAGGTTTCCATCATATCAATCAGCTCTTTGGTGGAGACTGGATGATCTACATCGGAGTGACGGAGCAATATCTGGTACAGATATAAGACTCTTAGCTGGTGATCAGTTTCCATAATTATTTACATCCTTTGATTTTTAATTAAGTTCTGCCATAAGCTTCTCTCGATATGAGCAGTCCAGAACACATCGGTGAAACTCTAAAAAACGTCGGGAATCAAACAGCGCTTCTCCAAGTTTGTATAAGCTGCTTTCCTTAAATTTCAACGGCGTATCACCTTCAACATTAAAAATTGCCCATTGCAGTGCGGAGGATGCTGCATCCGATTGTAATGCTGGCGGGACGAGAGCTTCCGCCATTTGAGCAGCAACATGATTCCCGAACTGAGACTGAATCTGTTCTGCTGCACAATCCTCATATTCCGTTTCAAATGACAGGCCTGTATCTATTTTATCATAACTGTCTGGTGACTGCTTCTCCAATGTTATATAAATGTCGCCTTTTCCTGTCGTAATATCAATATGCTCAGAAAGTTCTAATTCAAATTCTACTTGATTGAGTTCTGACTGAAAAACAAACATCTGAACGATGCAGGCACTTATCGTTCCATCATCTTCCTCCGATGATAAAAAAGACAATGGATTGTACTCAACACATTCCCATATAGCTGGGTTCTTTTGTGTGAGTGTCAATAAACTGTTTAATAGGTAATTCTGTTCTTCATCAATAAAATCTGGTTTATTTAACATTAGGTTGCGCCTCCTATCTTTTTAATTCAATACTTACGTTGCCTTCTGAATCTATAACGAGATGCATAGGGCGGATATATTTATCATAGAACTGACGTTTTTCAGCTTCGGTCATGGTAAGTCGGGTAATGCGCAGAGCTTCTGCAAACATATCGTTTACATTTAAGTGAATCGAATGATCCAAATACCGGTACATTTCTTTGAACAAAGCACTCATTTTTATACCATCTGCATTCCCTGAATAAAAATCATCAATATAGCAATAAAAAATACCTGATTCTGCAAGGGCTTGTTTCATTGCATGGCTGCATTTTTCTCTTTCTACCATAACGAGAAAGCGGGCTTCTGGAAGTGAAGAAATCAATCCCCAGTAATCGGAATCGCTGGATACAATAATAAAGGAATCTACATGATTTTGATAGTGTTCCTGACAGGCCCTTGCCGTCAATTTAATGTCAACCAGAGATTTGTTTTGCTTCACACGTTCTGTCAAAATATGCTCTACAGAAATCTTTGTAAAGTTATCCAAAATCCTCCAGGCCGATGCTGTATGTATATCGTCGAACAAAAGGATTCTCGATATTTTTGCCGTATTCCTATAATCTAAGCCTTTCAGGGTAGCACACAGTTTATATGGATCGGAGTTTTCACAATCAACAACGATAACTGCTTGTGTACTGTCACCAATAAACTCCTGAATACTTCCTTTTACATAAGTGCTTACATCTGAAACCCGGTTGTACTCGGTAAACGTGTCTCCATGCCATCGATACAAAAGAGTGACAAATTTCTTGTCATTATACAAGATATTTCCCTCATTTGACGGATTCCAGTTCATATACATCTGGTAAGGATAATCTTGTTTGTGCTGATAGTAGAGCGTTGCGGCGTTTTTCGTACCTGTTTCGCTAAAGCCATCTGGCATAATAAACAGATCCTGGATATATTTCCAGTTAAGCCATAGCGGGAAGAAGGGCTTGCAGTTATTGATTCTATTTGAAATAATGCGGTTAAGCTCGATAATGTGCTGAAACAGCTTCGTACTTGATTTTTTGACGAAGTAAATCCCCTCTGACTCCAAATAGCGCATACTTTCCGCCGGGACGTATTCCGGCATCGATAGAATGGATAGATATTCTGTCTTCATTTTCCGGTTGATTGTCCGATAGTTTCTCTGTATGCTCGTCCGGATAATGGATAGATGGCGAATAATTCTGGTACTCTTTTCGTTGTCCATCTGAGCAAACACTTCTTGTTCCGGTGGCTCATGTATATTCTCAAAGATTCGCTTCGGCACCCCTATCAGATAAGCAATTTTTGAAACAAGTTCATGGGTGCTGTCCTGGTAAATCTTTTTTTCATTTGAATCTGAAGAAATAGCAATGTCCATGTGAAAACTCCTCGTATTGCGGTTTTATCTATATCCATTATAGCAAAAAAAGTTTAACTGGCGTAGATTTATTGATACCTTTCCGGGCAGTAGAAAATAAGCAAATCCATTTGATGGGAATCTCCGTCTGAATCATCTGAAGTTCTTAAATCGCAGGATACATAAAAGTCATCAAACATAAACGCAGTTATGTTCCTCTCAAGCAATCGAATTTCTTCTGTCTCGAAGTTAATTACCCCCATACCGAAAGGGTCATCATTCCAGCACTCTTCAAGAGTCTGATTTAGACATTCTGTACAAAGAAAATCAGCCGCTTCGTCTATGTTCAATTCTTTATCATTTTCAAAATATATGGTAGCGTTAGCATAACCTCGGTCATGATTGGGTGTAATGTAGGCAGTAAAGCCATTTTCTCCCGTATTTTGCATACTGGTAGTCGAAAAGCCCGCTGGCTCTTCAATCAAATTTCCATAATCATCATAGCGGTTAATTTCAATCGGGACAAACTCAAATGTATTCAGACTGATAATACCAAGATTGGTTTGACCTTCGTAAAAAGGGAGCAGAGATTGTTCAGGAGTTCCGCACAGATAACATTTTTCAGGTGCGGTATTTGAAATATACAGTCCTTCCTCTGTTTCGGAAATCGCTTCCATTTGCATATCTTGATCTCCGCCAGAGTCATGGCATCCAACTGCGCATAGACAAATAAATGCCACAAGGATACCCATTCCGAACTTATTACGTTTTATCCTTGTCATTTGCTTCCTCCCTCGTATCTGAACATATCATATGATAATTTAATAATATCCAATACAATCAGACAGGTCAATCGAAATATATAGTCATACCAGATATAATTTACCGCCTTGTGGGATACAATCGTATAAAAAGGTGGTCGCTATGTTTGAAGATTTGTTTTATCAGCGTTTAATAAAATTACGAACAGAAAAAGGTGTCTCTGCCAGGGATATGAGTCTTTCCATTGGCCAGAGTCCCGGATATATCAATTCATTGGAAAATAGAAATGGTTTTCCATCAATGCAGGTGTTTTTCTATATCTGTGAGTATCTCGGCGTCACTCCAGCCGAATTTTTTGATGACGGCAGCGATCACCCTGTTGAGTATAAAGAAGTGTTGGACGAGATAAAATTGTTAAGCCATGAGAATCTAAAGAATGTGATGGCAATCGTCAAAGCTCTAAATCACAATCAAACATGAGCAGCGCCAGTCAGGGAAACCCCGGCTGGCGCTTTTCCATAGCTACAGTAACTCATTTAGTAGATTCATACACTTCACCTTTTGCTGAAGGTTGGCGCTTCCGTAGACATTCAAGGTAAAGGAAACATTTTTATGCCCCAGAATCTCAGAGAGCGATTTAATGTCAAATTCTGGTATTTCGATTGCCCGTACCGCAAATGTATGGCGGATCTCATGAAATTTTACTTTTTGCAGCCCGTTTCTTTTGAGAAATCGCGCAAAAAATTGCCGGTATGTACGTGGTTCAGTCGGTTTTGTCTTTCCGGTCAAAAAATAGTGATTCGGATTTTCTGTGTAAAACTTCTTGATAATGTTCATAAGGAGCGACGGAACAGGAATTGTCCTGGCCGATGTCTTTGTCTTAGGCGGCCCTATATGAAGATAGGATGACTGTTTCCGCTTATCATAAATGCGCTGCACAGTCTTATTGATGTTAATTGTCTTATCTGTGAGGGAAATGTCCTTCATTTGAAGTCCACAAAGCTCGCCGATCCGAACCCCAGTAAACAGTGCAATTAGAATACCCGCCGTTTTTCTGTTCAAATCCATGTAGATGCACTGAATAAGGGTTTGTTCCTGATCTTTGGACAGTGAATTGACTTTTTTGACTCCAAGTTCTTTGGGGTATTCGATGAGATCCCAATTCAACAATGGAATAGCCCGCTCCTTATAAGCATACTCCATTGCAAGTCTGAGTACAAGAATAACATCACGGATCGTCTTTACAGTCAATCCGCCTGTATTGTCCAACCGGCCGGAATTATGGAGATAAGTAATATAGCTCTGAATATCCGCCTCAGTGATACTGCCAATCTTACGTTTACCGAAATATGGAATAAGATGATTTTCGGCAATTAGAGTAAAGCTGGCATGGGTTGACGGTGTGATCATTGGTTTCTTTTGATTTAACCAAGTGTTCAGCAACGTCTTAAATTGTGTATTTTTAGTCATGTTGACCACCTCCACAAACATTATCATGTGGAGATGCAAACAAGGCATTACCATCCTCAAGTAACGGTCTCGAAAAGTATCCGAAGCTGCGGTTTCCGGGGTTTGATGAGCCGTACATGGAATGTCGAATAGGTGATATTTACTCAGAGCGTAGTCAACGAGGAGCTGACGATATGGAGCTTTTGTCTGTTACATTAAACGATGGAGTAATGCCTCGTTCTGAGATTGAGGGAAAAGATAATTCGAGCGAAGACAAAAGCAATTACAAGGTTGTTTGCAAAGGGGATATGGTATATAACTCTATGCGTATGTGGCAAGGAGCAAATGGTGTTTCCGACTATGATGGGATCGTCAGCCCTGCATACACCGTACTAATGCCCAACAAAGAGATTGATAATCGTTACTTTGCTTCGCTGTTCAAGACTCCTAATTTAATAAATGAGTTCAGAAAATACTCCCAGGGATTGACCTCTGATACATGGAACCTTAAATACCCACAAATCCGTTCTATCAGGCTCTATATTCCTTCTCTACAAGAGCAGCATAAAATCTCCGTTTTCATTAGTACGCTTGAAGAAAGGATAGGCATACAACGACAGCTCGTTGATTCCCTCAAGAAGTATAAAAGAGGACTACTTCATGAGATATTGTGTGAAAAGATTAAAGTTACGAAATCAGTATGGAATGTTCATAAAATTGGCGATTATCTAAACTCAAAAAACATAAAACAACTTCCAACTCCCGATGCACCACTTATGGCTTTCACAGCAACAGGAGGAGTATGTGATAAAGGAGAGCGTTATGATCGAGGCTTTCTTGTAAAAGATGCAAGCACAAAATTGTATAAGCGTACTGATCTTAATGATTTTATATATAGCTCAAACAATCTGGATGTAGGATCTATTGGACTTAATTTGTACGGATCTGCGGTTATTTCTGATGTATATGAGATTTTCTCGATTTCCGGTGCTGATCCGTGGTTTATAAGTGAAGCAATTCAACAGAAATCTGTGCTTCATCAAATACTAAAATATCGTCAAGGTTGTCTCTACGGACAGTATCGAATATATGCAGAAGATTTTCTGGAGGTTTCAATTCGAGTACCTCCCCTTGAAACCCAAAAACAAATTGGTACAATTTTCTCAAGAATAGAATACAAAATAAAAAGTGAGCAGGCACTACTGGACAATCTTGAACGCGCAAAAACATTTTTCTTGCAGCAACTCTTTATATGAAGAGTTGTTGCAGGAAAGCTTTCCTCTGATCGACAAGAAAAGAGAGCATTTTTTCATGATTAGAGATTTGTAAATCAATGTTCAAAAGAAATGACGCTATTTTCGATTGAATTTCTTTATCTGGGACAGTGCATTTGAGTTTTAGTAGCTTATTTACAGCAAGGCCGGGTTGTGCTCCTTGATCTGAATATTGACCGAGTTTCATGAAGTAAAGTAAAAACAATAAAAACTTAGTGTCGTTCTCATCATTTGCCTGAACGGCAATAGCGTGTTCAGACAAATAGTTCTTGCCCTGAATAAGCCGAACATTCCCGCATAATGCGCCCTGTCTTCCTACTACAACATATTCACCTTCATGACTATAATGGTCACAATACCCTCGTATACCATTTCCACCATACACAGCATACTCTCCAGTTTCGGTAATGAGTGATGCTGATATGTTTCGCCCGCTTCTGAACTCACAACACAAATCAGCAAGTGTCTTCTCTGTCCATGTGGCTTCAGCAGCAAACTTGTTACATTTGCCGGAAAAGATGTAGGTAATGACACCTCTTTTATACTTCTGTTCAAGTATGCAGAAATGCTTTATGAACGCCGAAATCCCTTGCAATAGCAGATTTTCCTCTGCTATTGTAAGGGATTTTGTTATGTTGATATATTGATTTTAACTATCAGAATAAACCTCAAGTAACGGTCTCGAAAAGTATCCGAAATTGCGGTTTCCGGGGTTTGATGAGCCATACAGAGTAGTGACATTAGGTGAAATATCTTCTATGATCAAAAGGTCTGATCCACAGTCCAATGCTCCGGTTATGATGCTTAGTGCCGGGAATGGATTTATTATGCAGTCTGACAAATACTCCAGAGACAATGCTGGTCAAAGCCTAAAGAAATATATTCTTTTGAAAAAAGGTGAGCTGGCATACAATCACGGTGCTTCAAAGGCTAAACAATTCGGTTGCTGCTATGAATTGCAAGAGGAAGAAGCTAGAATACCATACGTCTATCACTGCTTCAAAGTTTGTGACACCGAATATACGCCTTATGTTGCTTTGGAGTTAAACAATCCAAAGATGGATAAACAATTAAAACGACTTGTTTCATCTAGCGTTCGGATGGATGGACTTCTCAATATATCTTATGAGGAATATATGAGTGTCCAGGTGTACCTACCAGCTTACTCAGAACAAAAGCGAATTGCAGATTTTATTGAAAAATTGGATGAAAGAATCGCAAAGCAGGAGCAACTTATTGAAGCTCTCAAGAAGTATAAAAGAGGTGTATTTGAGGCGATTTTTTCTCGTAAGCTGCGCCTTGTCCCCAAAGAAAAGCAAAAAGATTGGAAGGTTTTCAAACTCAATGAATTTGCTTCACGAATAACAAGGAAAAACAACGGTGCAACTGATATTCCGCTTACAATTTCCGCCCAATATGGGCTGATAGATCAAAGAGATTTCTTCTCTAAGGTGGTTGCAAGTGCTGATATGAGCGGCTACTATTTGCTCCGGAAGGGTGAATACGCATACAACCGCAGCACTTCAAATGAATATCCTTTTGGCTCGATAAAAAGGCTTGAGCTTTACAATGAAGGTGCTGTGTCCACTCTCTATCTATGCTTTTCAATAAACGAAAAAATAATAGTAAGTGATTTCGCAAAATGGTACTTTGAGTCATCTCAGTGGTATAGCAGCGTAAATAAGATTTGTTCCGAAGGTGCAAGAAATCATGGGCTTTTGAATGTACCCACAGACGGATTTTTCAATACAACGCACATCCTTCCGAGTGATATTAAAGAGCAGATGGTTATTGCTACATTTCTTTCCTTTATTCAAGGGAAACTTGAAAGATCACAAGAAAATTTGGACCAGCTAAATCAGTTGCGGAGCGGACTAATGCAAAAGCTCTTTATATAAAGAGCTTTTGCATTAACCCCGTTTTTAATCCTTTCAAATAAATGAGCACCGAGTCCGTATAAGTAATCTTTTTGTCCACCCTTTCAAGAAGTGAGACTGCTTTATGCTGAACGGAAAAGTCCGGGATAAAGAACTCTGCTTTTTCAATATTAGACCATTCTGCTCGTGGCATTTTCGTTCCTGAACTAATGTTTGCAACCTGAAGAAACTGCTCGGTTTGAGTGAGATAGAACAAGAACTTTGGTAAAACCACATCTGACGGAATAAGCGTCCAGATCTCCGATGAGCATACCATCATTTGCTCAGCAAAAGCATATTTGCGAAGGTAAGGTCGCAATTTGCCAAAAAGTGTGTCACCGGGCCTCGCTATATTTTTAATACTACCTTGCTTTATTGATGGAACCGTAGCAAGAATTTTTCCTGATTCCTGTTCGATGTTTTCCAATTCTACACATGGATATTCGATGCCGGAAGAAGGATCATATTTCTCGCTTCTCCTTTGAGCGATCTCTGAAAAATAGTATCTTTTTGTTGTGCATCTCTGAGTTGACTTTTCACTGAACAAGTGCGAAAGTAGTCCTCTTTTATACTTCTTCAGGTTATCTACGAGAGACTGCTGTGCTTCGATACGACGATCCAGAGCGATGAGGAAATCTGCAATCTTTCTTTGCTCATCAACGTTTTCCGGCAGATAGTGTTTTGTGTCAAAGAAATCTTCGGTAGGAACATTCAAAAGCCCATGATTTCTTGCTCCTTCAGCAGAGATCATATAAATTTCACGGTACCATTTCAGAGAGTCAAAATAAGCTTTTATAAAGTCGCTGTCATGCCTTTTGAGTGCAAAACAGATGTAAAGCGTCGATAATGCCCCCATCGGGTAACGATCCAGACGCTTGATAGAGCCGAAGTCATAGCCCACGGAATAGCTCTTATTATAAGCATACTCGCCATTCTTGAGGAGATAGTACCCACTCATATCTTTACTGGCAACAGTCTTATTGAAGTAGCTTACCTGATCTACAAGACCGTCCTTAGATGAAATGGTTAGTGGAAGATCGGTTTCATTTTTGCTGTTTTTTCGCGTTACCCGGTCCGCGAAATCAGATAATTTTTCAGCTCTCCACGGCTCATCAAACTCCGGAAACCGTAGCTTCGGATACTTTTCGAGACCGTTACTTGAGGATACATTTTCCATAATTATTTGCCCTCCACATCAAATGGGAAATCCAGCCCTAACTCATCGAAATACGGCTTCAATTCCGCATCAATATCTTTCATTTCACGCTGGAGTTTGCGAATTTCCACAGCCACTTCATTCAGATCAATTTCTTCTTCCGGCTCAAAAGTGTCAACATAGCGGGGAATGTTGAGGTTAAATCCGTTATCTTCAATCTCCTGCATTGTTGCCACATGAGCATACTTATCGATATCCTCGCGGCGCTGATATGCGTCCACAATTTTATCAATATCACATTGTCGAAGGATATTCTGATTTTTCCCGGCTTCGAAGTCCTTAGAAGCGTCAATAAACAAAATGTTATTTGCATTACCGTTACGTTCTCTTTTTAGGACGAGAACACAGACGGGAATGCCCGTGCCAAAGAAGAGATTTGCCGGAAGACCAATAACGGCATCCAACACATTCAGCTTTTGGATAAGATGTTTACGAATCACCTCTTCTGCAGCACCACGGAATAGAACACCATGAGGAAGAAGGACAACAGCACGTCCGTCTTCATCCATGTGATAGACCATATGCTGTACAAAAGCAAAGTCTGCCTTGCTCTTCGGGGCAAGTTTACCGTATTCGTTGAATCGAGGATCTTCCATAAACTTCATATCAGCAGACCATTTTGCAGAATACGGTGGATTGGCTACCTGAACGCGGAATTTCTTCTCACCAAAATAGTCATGTTCCAGGGTATCTCCATTATAGATGTTGAAATTACGGTATGGAATGCCGCGCAGAATCATGTTCATTCTAGCGAGATTATATGTGGTCGATGTAAGCTCCTGCCCGTAGTAGTTTCTGACATTTGCGTAATTTTTCAAACGTAGCAACAGAGAGCCTGAACCGCAAGTCGGATCAGCTGCATCCTTTACATCCGTCAATCCAAGGCAGGCAATACGGCAAAGCAACTCGGCAGGTCCCGAAGGCGTATAAAACTCACCGGCTTTTTTACCAGCAGTTGCTGCAAACTGTCCAATCAGATATTCGTAGGCATTACCCAATACATCAATTTTTGTGTCCTCCACTCCGAAATTGATTTCATCGAGAGAAGATATAATTTTTGACATAACGGCACTGCGATCCTTAACTGTATGTCCAAGCTTCGTGGAATCAAGTTGCATATCAGAAAACAAGCCGTCAAAGTCATCCTGAGAGTCGTTACCGATGGTAGACTCCATCAGCGAGTTGATTGCCTTCTGTAAAAACTCAATGTCAAAGGAGCGGTTCTCCACCATTTTAACCATCTTGCGGAAGAGAAATTGCGGCTCAATCACATAGCCGAGGTCGCGCAGCGCTTCCTCTACAACAGCTTCTTTGTACTCAGGATCAGCCCATGCCTCTTCATAGCTGATTCCATCATCTTTTAAAAGGTTGACCATGTACTTCTCGGTTTTGTCCGAAAGGTAATAGTAGAAAATCATGCCTAAGATGTAATTCTTGAACTCGTAGGCTTCCATATTGCCACGAAGGGCGTTTGCCATTGCCCAGAGCTTGTTGCAAAGCTCTTTCTGATGAGCCTGAATAGAATTGTCCATTTCACATTCTCCTTATTGGTATTTCTCTGCGTGTTTCCTGATAAACTCTACGATACGGTTGACCAGTGAACGCTTCTTCAAGAGCGGCATCGGTTTTGTAAGCCGGTCGCGGATATTCCCGGCATCCATCGTGCCGGAAAACTCATATTCTGAGATGAAATCAGTAAGCATCTTAGAGTCGATGTCCTCTTGTTGTGCAAAGGCTTCAATCTCTTTTTGCTTTTCTGCGTTCTCGAAATCATTGTAGGCAGCGTCAATTTCATCGGCGCTGTTAAGCCCTGCGACAACCGTATCCAAGAAGGATTGCAGGATTTCAACCTTTTTAAGCAACTGTGGGTTGTCCGTCCTACCAAGTTCATCTTTGATATGTTTGATGTCATAGTCCTTTTGCTTCGCATCATCAAAGTGGATATTGCGGATAAGGTTCATGATGTAGGCAACATTGATTCGGTCGCTCTCCATAAGCTCAATACAGAAGTCCACATCATTCAGAACAGATACAACCTCACGGTCTGCTTTCTGTTTTGAGTAGAGCAGCATATATTTGCTTTTATAGTCCTGATACTCCTGCTCAGACATCGTGAGTGCATCCTGGTCAAAGCTGAACTCGATAAAGGTATGCAGCGATTGCAAATACTTTGTTAGTTCGCGGAAAGTGACAACGAAGAGCTTTTGGTCTTCTTCACTTTGCATGGTGTCCACAGCTGCAGGAGTATCAGCGATCTCTTTCAGTTTGATGACCATTTCGTTAAATTTCTCGACGAAGAAGTTATAGTCCGGTACAATAATGCCGGAGGTGTCCTGCGTCTTTGAAAACAGGGTAAGCGCATCATCCGTCTGCTTTTTAAGGTTGCGGTAGCAAATAACAATACCGAATGGCTTAGTCTCTTTCTCTACACGATTCGTGCGGGAATAGGCTTGTAGCAGGTCGTGATACTTCAAATCCTTGTCCACATAGAGGACAGAAAGTGTTTTACTGTCAAAGCCAGTGAGGAACATATTGACTACAAGCAAGATGTCCAGCGGTTTCGTCTTCTTACCTTTTACACGGTCGGAAATATCCTTGTGGTAAGCTGCGAAAGTATCCGTAGAAAAGTTGGTGCTGTATATCTCATTATAGTCTTTGATGATCCGCTCCAAAGCGTCACGGCTGTGCTCGTCCTTGCCTTCCGCATCCTCATTCTGCCCATAAGAGAAAATCCCGGAAATGTTAAGGTCATGCTTTATGCTTTTAAAAATGTCGTAATACTTGACCAGCGCCTCAATCGACGAAACAGCAAAGATCGCGGTGTACTGTCTGTTTCGCGTTTTTGCCTTATGGTTCTGGATGATGTGATTGGCAATCAGAGACATACGCTCTTCGGACATATAAAGCTCGTTGACATCAATGGCATCCGCCAGAGTAGGATCATCCCAGTCGAAATCGCCCTCCATCGTCTTTATGTACTCCACATGGAAGCCGAGGACATTGTTGTCAAAGATAGCGTCTTTGATCAAGTAGTTGTGGACGCACTCCCCGAACAGCATTTCTGTGGTTTGCGTGATTTTTCCTTCTACCTTTCCGTTGACTTCAAAACGTGGCGTTCCTGTAAATCCAAAGAATTGAGCCTTCTGGAAATGCCGCACAATATCTTTGTGCATATCTCCAAACTGACTTCTGTGGCACTCGTCGATGATGAAAACTACTTTCTCATCTTTGTATGCATCCATAATCTTTGCGTACTGCGGACGCTTGACGGCATTTGCCATCTTTTGCATGGTGGTTACAATAAGCTGCCGGTTTTTGTCTTGCATTTGCTTCACAAGGACATCAGTGCGGTCAGTCGCATCCACTGATCCGTTTTCAAACTTATTGAATTCCTCCGTAGTCTGAGAATCCAAGTCCTTACGGTCAACGAGGAAAATAACTTTCTTAATATTTGGATTGGCCGCAAGGATCTGCGCCGTCTTGAATGAAGTAAGCGTCTTGCCCGCACCGGTTGTATGCCAGACATAGGCGTTGCGATTGGTCAGTGTTGCTTGCCGGACGAGTGCTTCAACAGCATACACCTGATAGGGACGCATAACCATAAGCAGCTTATCCGTATCGTTCAGAATCATATACCGCGCCAACATTTTGATAATGTGATCACGGGCAAGGAATACTATTGAAAAATCCTTCAGGTTGGTAAGTCGGACATTATCAAAGTCCGTCCAGAAGAAAGCAAGGCTGTGAAGCATCTCACGGTCTGAATTTGCAAAATACTTCGTGTCTACTCCATTGGAAACAATGAAGATCTGGATATAATGGTAAAGTCCATTGTACGAATGCTTCTTGTAGCGCATCACCTGATTAACCGCTTCTCGGATGTCAATGCCTCTACGTTTCAATTCCACTTGAATCAGTGGAAGTCCGTTGACAAGAAGAGTTACATCGTAGCGATTAACGTACTTCCCGACAACGGTGGTCTGATGTGTCACCTGAAAAATATTCTTTGTGTGATCATTGGAAAAGAATGAGAGATAAACCTTCGTTCCATCCTCTCTTTCCAACACAAATTTATCCCGAAGTATCTTCGCACTCTGAAAAACTGATTTTCCGAGCATCAGGTTAAGAATGCGTTCCCACTCTTTATCAGTAAGGGGGTTATCGAGTTTATCAGCATTAAACGTCTCAAACTGCACTTTAAAATTCTCGACCAACGTATCATAGTCAGGAATAAAAACGGTACTATATCCCTGCTTATTCAGTTGATCAATAAATTGCAGTTCAAGCTCTGCTTCACTTTGGTATCCCATATCTTCATCTCCATTACTTGAGGATCATTTTAATTTGGTATAATTTATAGATCGCCCTATTAAGTCCTATGTTCCCAATGGTGCTTATTCATCATTAGTAAATTCCATTATTTCCTCAACAGAGCAGTTAAGAGCTTTACAGATTTTCTCTAAAACTTCTGTCGTCACGTTCTCTCCATGACTTAACTTATAAACTGTATAATGACTGATGCCTGCTTCTCTCTCTAAATCGCTCTTTTTCATGTCTTTGTCAATCAAGAGTTTCCACAGTCTTTTGTAACTTACGGCCATTGTAGTACCTCTCGTTCCAATTCAAATCGCAGATTATCAAGATCATACATTTTATTTTATCAGAGAAAATTCGGTTTCTCAAGTGGTTTGTTTGCGTTCGATAACAAGGCCAGAATAACACAATCGTAGGATTGCACAAATTGGCGAGCAGGGCCTTTGTATATACAAAGGCAAAAATACCGGTGCGGCTTTCCGGGCTGCATCGGTATTTTTCTCGTTGGGGAAATCCCCAATCCCCTTGAAGATCCGTATCTGGCGATACGGGGCTGCGCATTCGTCCCGAACGCTTTACGCTACGCGTTCCATCGAAAATACGGTATAACAATCAGAGCTTAATCAAAATCTGTTTCTGACTCATTGGCGATTTCATAGATTTGTCCGTCTATATCGAGAATACAGTCAACATCAATCCGCGTCTTATCCATCAGAATCACTTGCTTTTGGTAATCATCTATTTTCTTAATCTGTCCGGAAATCGTATGGTAAGAACCGCCAGCTTTTCTCTGATCCGGAACAAAGTAAGTAATTGTAAGCGCTGGCTTTTCTCCGGGATAATCACAAGCCATCTGTAGCTTATAATCCAGCTCTGCTTTTTCCGATTCAGAAAGTTCCGGCTTGCGATCTGTCAGCCGAGCGGTTTCCTTTATCACCTCACCATATCCGGTCAGCGCAGCGAATGGAGAAAACTGGGCCGCCCGGTCTATCATCGGCATCCTGGGATGCCGTGTAGAAACGTGATGGGGATGATTGATAATGTCATCATAAGAATTTTTTGTGTTATCTCTATTTAGCAAAATAATTATCACCTCTTCCGGATATTTGCTGGCTCAAATATTTCTATGCTTTATGACCTCCAATCTGCTGATTGCGGTCTTTTGCCGTCGCCCCTTCCTGCAAATTCATTCCCTTCAGGATTGCATTCTTGCCAAATTTTTTCTTGATTTCCAGCATGGCCTGCTGCATTTTCCGCTCCTTCTCCAGTTCCTCATTTTCCTTTTCCTGCAGGTTTTGACGAGCGGAATAGTCTGTAAATAAATCTAGTTGCTCGAAGCTATTTTCACTTTGCGCCTGTGCTTCGGCCTCAGTGATAACATGAGTAGCAGCCATGTTAATCCTGCGTACCAGAAGATCTTTATCTACAATTCGATCAAACAGATCCATCACAGCCTGGGTAATCAAACGGGTGGAAGAAGTATATTTTTTCAGATTGGCAGTACCGTGGGCGTGCTTTGGAATGCTGCGGCCATATCGGTCTGTCTTGATTTCTCCATGATACTTCTTTCGTCGCGCCGGGTCTTTCAGATTATCAATATCATAACCGACTGTCAAAACAATTTGGTTTGTCACAAGCCCTTTATCCACCAAATCCAGTACCAGCAGGTCGGTCATTTCCCGCACTACAAGTTTTGCTTTTTCAAACGAATATGGACATTGCAGCACCTGACCGGAACCGACACTGTTACTTTCCGGTTTATACGCTTTGATGTCAGCAATCGTGCAAGGCTCCCACCCCCAGGCATGGTCAATCAATAATTCTGCATTGATACCGAAAAGCTGATACAAAAGTTCCTCGTTATAGTAGTCACATGGTTTACCTTCCGAACAGCGGGCTATGTCGCCCATCGTATAAAGTCCATGTTCTTCCAGCTTCTTTGCGTATCCTTTTCCCACCCTCCAGAAATCGGTCAAAGGGCGATGTGACCACAGGGAACGGCGGTACGACATTTCATCCAGTTCGGCAATCCGGACACCATTCTGATCAGGCGAAATATGCTTTGCCTCTATGTCCATCGCAACTTTACAGAGATACAGGTTCGTGCCAATTCCGGCTGTCGCAGTAATTCCAGTAGTGTCCAGAACATCAAGAATCATTTTCATTGCCAACTCACGGGCTGTCAACTGATACGTTCTTAAGTAACTGGTTGCGTCAATAAAGACTTCATCAATCGAATAAACATGAATATCTTCCGGCGCGATATATTTGAGATACACCCCATAAATCCTGGCACTGATTTTCATATAATGTGCCATCTGCGGCGGTGCCACCACATAGTCTACAGCTAAAGCGGGATTTGCTTTCAGTTCTCCATCCTGAACTGAAGAACCTGTCAGTTTCCGTCCCGGCGCTTTTTGCTGCCGTAAGGAGTTGACCTCTTTGACCTTTTGCACGACTTCAAACAGTCTGGGTCTTCCGGGAATCCCATAGGATTTCAAAGCCGGAGATACCGCAAGGCAGATGGTTTTCTCCGTCCTGCTGGCGTCTGCGACCACCAGATTGGTTGTCATCGGATCAAGACCGCGCTCCATACATTCAACGGAAGCGTAGAACGATTTCAAATCTATGGCAATATATGTTTTATCTGACATTGTTCGACGCCTCCTTCTCATCAGATTTTAGACAGGTGCGGCATCCGGGCAGTAACTATTTTTTCAAACTCTCAATTTTCCGATTCCTCTATAATGCCATAGTCAATCAGTACATTCGTCTCTGCGTAGTGCGGATAAACAATCCCCATCATTTCATAGTTATATCGCTTCACTTTTCGGAAACTCTTTATAGTTTCCGGCGCATAGGCAGATGTTTCACATCCAGCATATTTGGTGTCACCAGCCAAATCATCGGCCACATCCTTTATCAGTGCGTCCTCTACGTCTTCAATCGTACTGCCATACTCGACAGCAACTAATTCATGCTTTTTCACATCTTTGTCCAGGTCACCAAAAGAACGATACAGTTTGTACTTCATAATAATAGCCTCCTTCGTCTTAAATAGTTTCAAGATACTTGCTGATTTTCAGCTTTAATTCAGCCAGGTATTCTTCAAAATATACACTGATTGCCACCGGATACACCTCATCCAGTGCTTCCAAAATCTCTTTGATCTGCTCATTTCCAATCCTACAGAATCGCTTCATCGGCTCAAGGTAGAATGGGTATACTGCCGGTATCTGAGGAACGCCAAGATGCTTCGCAACCACTTCAGCACCAAGTCTTGCAGAAGATGAAAAATCATCCTGTTTGAATGCGTTCAGTAGCATTTTCAGGAAATGGATTAGCAAAGTATCCTGCTTTTTTAATATTGCTTCGGTCAAATCACTAAGACGGAAGCAATCCGTAAAATCAAAGCCAACAAGATTTCCGTCAGGCGTTGCTGCTATCTGCACCGCATCAATTTGCTCGAACATGACCGCCAAAGCATAGTGACAGGCATACTCAAAAGCCATATTGATAGAATTTTGCAGGTCTTCCGTTGTGAATGGATGCAGTCCTTCCAAGTAAGTGATTCCAACAACATAAGGTGTCTTAAACGGCCAGCTCTCTTTGCGGGCGCTCTTTTTTACCAGGAACGCCTGCGGAACCGGAATTTGCATTTCCTTTGCGAGCCGGGAATATACGAATTCACAGCAGGCTGAACATGGCTGTTCCTGCTTTACGATAAGAGGTGCCAGACCTTCTTCTACCGGAGTTGCCAAAAGCAGTTGCCCGGAAAAACCCTCATGGCTAAATGGCTGATAGAGATAATCCCTGCTGTCCACAAAAAATTCATTGTCCAAACCAGTCACCTTCCTTGTTGAGATGTTATTCTGCTGGCGTTGATCATCTGCTTATCAAAATTATAGCAGATCCAATCAAAAAAAACAGTCCAAACCTACTCGAAAGCAGTCAAACCCATTTTCATATACATAAATATATCCATCCCAAACACCGCGGATCGGAATACAGATAAATTCACGCAATTCGTTCTTTAGCACTATTTCATGTTCTTTATCTTCTGTATTACACAGAAGATGACCGATATACTAAAGAGGAACGAGAAATAGTTCTAAAGGAGGAGGTGACGAGATGGACGCACAAGCTGTTGGACAACGGATCAAAGCTGCCCGTGAGGCAAAGGGACTAACACAGGAAGGACTGGCAGCGTTGGTCGATCTCAGCCCCACTCATGTGAGCGTAATAGAACGAGGTCTTAAGATTCCCAATCTGGATTCTTTTGTAGCCATCGCAAACGCACTGGGCGTTTCCGCAGATTCACTGCTGATTGATGTAGTTGACCATGCCACGGAGAGCGCAGCCTGTGAGCTATCCAATCGGATTTCTCATCTGCCGCATCGGGAGAGAATGAAGATCCTGAATGCATTCCGCATTCTGACAGAAGAATAAGAAATATCAGGGGAGCCGTAAAGGCTCTCTTTCTTTTTATAGAATTTTTATAATTTCGACAAAAGATGCCATCCACCGACAGTCATTTTATGTTAAAGTAGTTCTAAAGAACAAGTACAAACTCTAACGGAGGATGAAATTATGAATTTCCAAAAGATTCTGAAACAAGTTGCCATCGAAAATAATACGACACCAGAAGATGTTTACCGTGAGATGCAGATAGCTCTTGCAGATGCGTACAGCCACAAGGATGACACACAGGAGTCTCAGGCACTATGGAAGGAAATGGGCTTTGATAAAAGATGCCCCTCACCAGAGCAATTCATCAAAAAGTCGGCTCAAAAATTGCGTGGTGATCTCGGAATGTCTATCTGGAGGAGGCGATCATGAAGAAAGTGTGTTTTGTAGCGGATCGCTTTTTCTGGGAAGAGGAAATGGGCGATTTGCTATATCAGGAAATCAATAAAATTTCAAATGAGGATCGCGTCGTTGAATTCTATTTTCATACTTGCCACGAGATTTTTGCACAAAAGGCAGTCGCCTGTATCCAGAAATTGCGTAGAGAGCGACCGGAAAAACATCTGTCAATAATAGCCATTATCGATCCCTTGAGGTGGGGAGAGGATAAGTTTGATGAGGAAATCCCATTTCGCCACGATCAATTCCCCCGTGGTAGTGTTGACCGGATTGACTTTGCTCCCGCATTTGACGGTAAATGTGAGAAAGACGAAAGGCGCTTCATTCAACACTTTTATAAGATTGACCGCTGGCTTTACCATCAATGTGATGACATGATTGCCTATTATTATGACAATCTTCCAAATATTACGCAAAGAACCGCCAGAACTGCTACATCCGGAAACTCCAGACCGGCACTACATCATCTTTATCTGCCAAAAACCAAAGACAGGATTGACATCCTAATCGAGCAGCTTCCCGAACGGGAGAGAAACGCCGTGCTGGCGATTAACAGTGGTACAACCTATCGGCAGCTTGCTGAACAATTAGGCGTATCTTATAACCGCGCACAGCAGTTGGTAAACAGAGGCGAACTGCAAATCCGCAGATGGCTGCGGCAAAGCTCCTGATAGCAGTTCATACACAAAAAACGCCCCGGACGACCTATTACAGTCAATCCGGGGCATTCATGCTTATCTTTGAGTTTCTTTTTTTCTCTTTTCTTCCTGAGCCTTTTCTTCTTCCTGACGAGTCAGATTCAAGAATTGCTCCACATTTTTTTCCGCTTTTAAATAGTCCTGCATCTCAGTCCGTGCATTCCGGTATTGTGCATAGGCGGATTTCTTGTCTGCCAGAACTTCGGCATATTCTGCTGATAAGTCCTTTACCTTTGGAAGTTTCTTGATTCCCAATTCGTTAAAGGCATCCTTTGCTGCTTTGTGCAGGGTTATTGCTTCCCGATGGGATTCATAAAATTTTCTGCTGTATCCAGACTTACGGTAATCTACATATACATCCTTTGTTTTGGCATAGTTGATGATGTGTTTTTTCAGGGAAGCAATCTCCACCAGACGTTTTTCTGCCGTCTTGATTTTTTCATCCAGTTGGTCGAAGCGTTCTGTTGACTGTTTCGTTTTCTCATGAAGCTGGTCGATATTCTCAATTCCATGCTCACGAAGGAAAATCATGGTCTGCGCCATTTGTTTCAGATTATAGACCGTAGCCCATCGCTGATAGCCGATTCCTTTCGCCTGAAGTCTGGCGTCAATATCTACCAGCAGATTCAGACGTTTCTGGCTAACAGACTGTTTATTCTTGCTTCGGATACGGTGTTCTTTTTCGCCCAAAATGACAGCACGGATTTCTTCCTCTGTGTATCCATCTCCCAAAGAGCGGAAACGCAGAAAACGATCCTGTCCTTCCTTCCAGAGCGCCGTGTGTTTGCCGCGCTTGCAGGTATAGCCGTCCTGTTCCAGAAGCCGGAGAAATTCTTCAAAATCCTTTGGTTTCTTTAGAAGCGCCTGATCGATAGCCTGCCGGATTTCATCACGAAAGCAGTGCCGCTTCGGATAAGTGGTTCGTTTGACACGCTCTTTGTATGGTTTCTTCTCAATAATAGACAGCCCATGCTCCACACAAATGATGTCGCTGACCTTCTGAAGAGCAAGGCCGGAGTTATGGAAGTCACGAAATTTACGCTTGCAGTCCAGCGAAGTGGAATTGAAAACGATATGATTATGGATGTGGGCACGGTCTGTGTGAGTTGCTACCAAAAAAGCGTGTTTTCCTTTGGTGAACCGCAGCCCCAGTTCATAGCCAACCCGGTTGGCTTCCTCCGGTGTAATCTCACCCGGTTTGAAGGACTGACGAATCTGATAGGCAATCACATCATTTTGCTGCCGCCTGCCGGTGATGTGGAGATATTGTCGCTTAGCCAGAAGAAATTCCTCGTCTGCCGTCATGGGATCACATTCATATCCGCTCACCAGTTCGCCTTTTTCCGTCTTTCCCGGATTCTGAGCATAATCAGTCCGGTCGCGCAGGCACTGTGCAATGGTTTTCCCTTTGTTGATATGCAATGCAATCAGTCTTGTTGCCGCCATAGCTCACCGTCCTCTCCACAGCAAAAAAGAAGGCAGGCCGTTCCGCTTATTATTGCGGAGCAGTCTGCCCAAAACATTTATTCTATGAATGTACAAAGCCCACCAGAGAATCCTTCATCCCGTCCAGTGCTGTCTCGATCACTACGGCAAAGAACATGGCGGCTACATATAGAATTTCTAGAATGACCAGAATGGCCACTGAAGTCCACATTTGCTGTACAGCTGAGTAAATTCCGCATCCGAGTATAAACAGCATCAGTGGTCCCATTACATAGGCTGACAGGTTGGTTACGAGTTTTACCAAAAGAGCCGCTGCCATCAAAATCAGAATGATGGGAAGTGCCAGTAGCTTAAAGGGGAGTTTTATAAGTTTCATCACTTTGCTCACCGCCTTTCTACTTGTATTATAGTTATTCGTGTTGGCTCAGGCAAGGATGTCATTTGGTTGATTTTGGAACGCGAAAAAAGAAGCTGCGATGGCTTATCGCATCAATACACACAGGAAGTTATCAAACAGATATAGTATCTGCTATGCAGATCAATCTCGCATATTTATTTTCGGAATCGTTTATAACTTTGATTTTATCCTGCTGTATAAAATGTTCGATCCGTCTGGCGAACCACCAGTCACCCATACCGATCTGAAAACAACCGAGAATATCGCCTATTAATCTTGCCTCTTTGATTGGTTTACGTGTAAGTCTTTTCCATATCAGAAAATCATAAAAATCTTCTGGAACGCCGGTAACTTTTCCATTTATCACTGCTCTGAGAGGACTGTTATCCTCTGTTAATTCTGTCCATAGCAGTGCATACATCCTCACTTCTTCTTTGGTCAGCACCCTTTCATAGGCAAGGAATCCTGCAAATTCCTCCGCCGAAACTTCGCCCCAGTTTCTGTAAGAACAAATACTTGTTTTTTTTACCACATATTCCGGAAGTTTTACGATATGAATCTTATTTTTATATTTTTGCAGTATCCGGCACAGACTGTAAAAACCACATATGGAATATGGTGCATCGCTGTACCAGACCCGGATTGTCTCCCCATTTTCTAGATATTCTTTTAGGCGCAACAATTCATTCAAATAAACTTCACCTGTCAGCTTCAATTCCTGATCGATTTTTGGATTTTTAACATATTGATTTTGTGCATACATGGAATAGATGAGATTTTTCCGATATGGACTGTCTATAGGCTCCTTGATATTACCAATATCCAGCATGAAGCCAAGACAGACTACGTCTTCTGATGTTCCTTCCACCCATCCGGCGAAGGTTCTCTCCGGTGGTGTCTCTTTCCCTGTCACCAATACCGACGTTGGCCCATTTGCATAACCAACTATTTCCATACTTTTCGCAGCTTTCATGGAGGCCGCTTCACTTTCTCCAAATAATACTTCAATCATATCTGCTTCCTCTGAACTCCAGTTTGCTTGTTAACCTTATGAAAGAAGTATACTGAAAAAACGTGAATAAGTCTATCCAAACCATAAATGAAGTTCTGAAAACTATGTTGCAGGCGTTTCGCTCACGCCAACCGCCTGCTATAACAGATTTAGGAGATACTGGCCAGCCGCACCAACAGTTCCTTTGCCGCCCGCCACAATTCATCCAGCCGCACCTGTAAATCCTGAATGTCAGCCAGATAAATACTCCCAGTCTCATTCGCCTTTTTAGCATACTGATTCAGATTATTGCTGCAGATGCGTAACAGCCGGATCAGTTCTTTCAAGTCTTGCAAATCCAGCTTCACACAGTAGCCATCCAGTGCCATTTTACGGATGTAGGCGCTCATATTCATTACGCCCAGTTCGTCCATTTTTGCCCGGATACGCTCACGGTCTGCTTTTGAAACCCGCAGGATAATCGTATCATTCAGTTTTTCCATCACCGCACCTCTTCTCGTTCTGTATATCGTTTGGGAGCTTCACCGACCATCGCTGCTTTTGCCTTTAAATCTGCCAGCACAGAAGAACGGCCTTCCGGCTCTGTTACTTCCTCCTCTACGCCGTGATCGTCCATATTGAGGGCGGCGTCCAGTTCAGCCAGCCGTGCGCTTTTCTCAGCCAGTTCCGCTTCCTGGGGGAAGGGCTTGCCAAGCTCTGCCTTCGCCGCTTCCTGCTGATTGTGCAGGTTTTCCAGCTGTACCTGCGCCTTTTCTTTACGGCCCTCCAAACCGGCGAGCGTATTATCCATACGAGTGAAATTTCCTCTGGCATCTGTTCCCAACGTAACCGTATGGGTCATGGAGCCTTTCAGCGCGATCTCGTATTCCTGGCTGAGGCTGTTGTACGAAAGTTCCATGGAAAAACCACGGTACGTTCCCAGCGCCACCGGCTCCATGCCAGTATAACTCTTGCAGGCTGCCAGAATCGCCTCACCTGCCAATTCCTTTTCAGAGAATGTGCGTCCCTGAATCTCCGCGCCGACAAATTCCTCTTTCGGAAGAGGATGTGCTGTCACGGTCTGCATATCGGCTTCAAATCCCTGAATAAAGCCGCGCTGTTTTTCCATCTCTGCTGGGAAATACTTTAACAGGCGGTCTTCCAGCCGGTACTGCTGGCTCTGATGGTCAGATTTCAGCACTTTCAGACGCGCCACATCAATATCCAAGTCCATCTTTTCCTTGATCCGGCTGTCACCGGCGCACAGTGCTTTGATCTCCGCATAGCTGAGTGCCTGCTCATCCACATCGTCACAGGCTCGCACCGGCGATTTGCTGGTCATAATCTGCGAAATAAATTTCTGCTTGTTCTCCAGCGTTTGGTAAAGGTAAGCGTCAAAAGTGCCTTCCGTCACATACTGGTAGATCTGAACCTCTTTGTTTCGGTTGCCCTGGCGGATGATGCGCCCATTTCTCTGCGTCATATCGGAAGGACGCCAGCCCACATCCAGGTGATGGACAGCCACAAGCAAGTCCTGGCAGTTGGTGCCAGCCCCCATCTTCTGCGTGGAGCCGAGCAACACCCGCACCTGACCCGTGCGCACTTTAGCAAAGAGTTCTTTTTTCTTTACCTCGTTGTCCGCGTCATGGATAAAAGCAATTTCTTCTGCAGGAACGCCCCGTGCAATCAGCTTCGCCTTGATGTCGTCATAGACATTAAACGTACCGTCATCTTTTGGGGTGCTCATATCACAGAACAGGAGCTGCGTCAGACGGCTTTTCTTTCCTTCCTCCCATATCCGGAACACATTTCCCACACAGGCATTGAGCTTGCTGTTCGGATCGTCCGGCAGAAGCGGATTCATCAGCCGCTGGTCAAGCCCGATTTTTCTGCCATCCGAAGTAATTTTGAGCATATTGTCCTGGGACGGATCAACCTGCCCGCTGTGGACGGCAGCCGCCCGTTCTGAGAGCGCCGCAACCATTTCTTTCTGAATCTCCGAGGGCTGCACCACAACCGTCTCAAACTTTGCTTCCGGCACCGGCAGATTCAGCTGGTCACTGGTTTTTATATCCGCAACCTCTTTAAAAAGGTTCATCAGCTCCGGCAGATTGAAAAATTTTGCAAATCGGGTTCTTGCCCGGTATCCGGTTCCTTCCGGAGCCAGTTCAATCGCCGTAGTGCTTTCCCCGAAGGTGGACGCCCAGCAGTCAAAGTGGGTGAGTCCCTTTTGCTGTAAGGTGTTGTACTGGAGGTAGCGCATGACGGTGTACAATTCCGTCATACTGTTGGAGACGGGAGTGCCGCTGGCAAATATCACGCCGCGCCCGCCGGTGACTTCATCCAGATACCGGCACTTCATAAACATATCGCTGCTTCGCTGGGCTTCCGATGTGGATAATCCTGCCACATTTCGCATTTTTGTGTATAAGAACAGGTTTTTGTATGCCTGACTCTCATCCACAAACAGCCGGTCTACGCCAAGCTGCTCAAAGGTAATCACATCATCCTTCCGATCTGTGTTCAGCAGTTTATCCAATCTTGCCTGGAGAGACTTCCGGGTCTTCTCCATCTGCTTGATGGTAAAATTCTCGCCCCGGCTCCGTTTCAACTCATCCAGCGCTTCGGTTACATCATCAATCTGCTCCTGTAAGAGCCGTTCCTGCCGCTCCGCTGAGATGGGAATTTTCTCGAACTGACTGTGGCCGATAATGACTGCATCATAATCCCCGGAAGCAATGCGAGCACAGAATTTCTTCCGTTTTGCTGTTTCAAAATCTTTTTTCGTTGTCACCAGAAGTTTCGCGCTGGGGTAAAGCCGCAGAAATTCATTCGCCCACTGCTGAGTCAGATGATTGGGAACCACAAACATCGACTTCTGGCACAGTCCCAGCCGTTTGCTTTCCATTGCAGAAGCGGCCATTTCAAAGGTTTTCCCGGCTCCTACCTCATGTGCCAACAGTGTATTGCCGCCATACAGCACATGAGCGATGGCATTCCGCTGATGCGGCCGCAGCTTAATGTCCGGGTTCATGCCGACAAAATGAATGTGGCTGCCGTCATATTCGCGGGGACGGGTGCTGTTGAACAGTTCATTATACTTTGCCACCAGTGTTTCTCTGCGTTTCGGGTCACGCCAGATCCAGTCCCGGAAAGCGTCCTTGATTGCCTGCTGTTTCTGTTGAGCGAGGGTCGTTTCCTTTTTGTTGAGAACACGCTTTTTATTGCCCTCCGCATCTTCAATGGTATCGTAAATCCGGGCGTCTTTCAGATTCAGAGTATCCTCCAGAATCTTATAGGCGTTCGCCCGATCTGTACCATATGTCACATAGGCCGCCACATCATGCCGCCCGGTACTGCTTTTACCGGAAATCTGCCATTCTGCCGTAATCGTAGAAAACTTCACTTCAATGGCACGGCGGAGATAGAAGGGTGTCTCAAAAGTTTCCTCCATAAACTGTTGGATATACTTTGGATCAATCCAGGTAGCGCCCAGGCGTACCTCAATCTCCGAGGCTTCCAAATCTTTGGGCTGAGCTTTTTCCAGCGCAGCCACATTAACCGTGTACTGCGGATCGGTTTGTGCGGCAAGACGTGCAATCCGCAGCTTATCGCGCACATTACCGGACAGATATTCATCCGCAGTCTGCCAGCCAAGTTCCGGCGCTTCCGGTGCCATAGGATCACGGAAAATTACGCCAGTCAATTTGCCGGTGACGGCCTCGAAATCATCCGCTTTCCCCAGCAGTTCAGCCATAAACGGAATGTCTACCTTGCCACGTTCTCCGATGGAAACCGCCAGTGCTTCGCTGGGCGTATCCACATGGGTCACATGACGTTCCGGACAGATGGTGCGTTTGGTGAAAATATCGGCTTTGCTTTCCAGTTTTCCATCTTCATCAATATTCTCCAAAGAGCAGAGCAGATAGTAGGAAGAATCCTCTGAAAATGCCTTCTCGTTGCCACGGCTGTTAATCAATCCGTACTTTTGGGTAAAGGCATCGTAGGCGGTATTTAGTTCCTGCTGTTTGGCCTCGATAGCTTCCTGTGGATAGTCTTCCAGCTGGTACTCAATCAGGTCATTGACGATCTGACGCAGCTCCACCATGCCTTTGACCCGGCCTTTTGCGGTATCGTTTAAGTCAACCGGCGACATAATGGAATTTTGCCGGAAATACACTTCGCCGTCTACCACCGTGTAGGAAAAGTTTTTTACCGTCGGATCTGCAGGCAGTACAGAGGCATTGTCCTCCAGTTCCGGATTTTCCCGTTCCTGAGCCACGTATTCCCCGTGAATATGGGAAATCGCTTCTTTCAGCTGTTGGCTTAAATCAGCGCCGTCAATGGGCAGCACAGTACATTCTTCTTTGCCATACTGAGTGCTTTCGGTGGAAAGCCGTCCCAGTACCATCTCCGGATGCTCCACAAAGTAGCTGTTTAAGGTCAGCCCGTCTTCGTTGCGTCCAAGATGAATCCAGTCTGCATCCAGGTCGATGGGGTGTTCCCGCTTTTGTAGGAACAGAATATCCGATACTACATCCGTACCGGCATTGGCACGGAACGCATTGTTCGGCAGACGGATCGCTCCTAAGAGTTCGGCCCGCTGTGCCAGGTATTTGCGCACCTCCGGGCTTTTGGCGTCCATAGTATAACGGCTGGTCACAAAAGCAACCACGCCGCCCGGCCGCACCTGATCCAACGCTTTGGCAAAGAAATAGTTGTGAATGGAAAATCCCAGCTTATTGTAAGGTTTATCATTGACCTTATAATCGCCAAAGGGGACGTTACCAACCGCCAGATCATAAAAATCACGGCGGTCGGTGGTTTCAAATCCGGCAACAGTGATCTCGGCATTGGGATATAGCTTTTTTGCAATCCGCCCGGAAATGCTGTCCAGCTCCACGCCGTAAAGACGGCTTTGCTGCATACTCTCCGGCAGAAGACCGAAGAAGTTTCCCACACCCATGGACGGCTCCAGAATATTTCCCTGGCGGAAGCCCATCTGCTCCACGGCATCGTAAATCGCGTGGATCACCGTGGAACTGGTGTAATGTGCGTTCAAGGTGGAAGCCCTGGCGGCCGCATATTCCTCCGGTGTCAGAACCGTTTTCAGCTCCAGGTATTCCGTTGCCCAGTTACCTTTGTGCTCATCAAAAGCATTTGCAAGGCCGCCCCAGCCGACATACCCGGAAAGGATTTTCTGCTCATCCGGCGTAGCCGGGCGGTTTTCTTCCTCACATTTTTTCAGAAGCTGGATTGCCATGATGTTGGCGCGGAATTTCTGCTTCGGCCCGCCTTCACCCAGGTGTTCATCGGTAATGCGAAAGTTTGCAGCAACAGTCTCCGGTTCCGGACGTTCCGCCTCGTTTACACGCAGCCGTTCCACTACAATATCATAAGGCAGTTCGTTTTGTTCGGCAGGATAAATAGTTTCCGGCTCCGTTGTCAGTTCCGGTAATTCTGGTGTATCTGATTCTTTTTCTTCCTGCACAAACAGGCTGGCGTTTCGCTCATCCTGACGGAGAAGTTCTTCAAACTGACTGCGCCCCATAACCTTGTTACTCCAGGAATATGGGCCGGTATCAATCCGCACAGTGGTGTCGCCAACGTAACCAAGAGTGCCGCTGATAGGCTGATCAGGCGCAGGCAGGAAGACAGAATCGCCTACCTGGTAGGACGGCTGTCCCTCAAGTACCGTCTGCTTTTGCCGGTAACCTTCCGGGTTCTGATAAAAGCCTTCTTGCTCATGGATATACAGTCCGCGAAGAATGGGAGCCATGTCGCCCCAGCTGCCGCCCAGCGCCGCCAGCCTGCGTTCTTCACTGTCCAGAATCTCCACTTCGATACCGGTGGTGTAGGTGCGGAAATCTGCCGTGTCCCCGGTAGCCAGTTCCATCGTTTCCGCCCGGTTTGCAAACAGTTCTGAAAGCCGCTGTGCAATCCGGGTATTGCCTTCCCCATCCCGCAGCCAGCCAGAAATATACTCTTTATCCTGCGCAGAGAGCAGTCCAGTAGCCAGCACTTCCAGCAAATCCTGATCGACATTTGACGGATTGGGGGCAAGATACTCCGTTACAGCGCCGTTGCGGCTGTCCTGCCGAAGCAGTCCCTCGAACCGTTCCCGGCTTTCTGTACGGAATACAGGGTAAGCCACCCCATTAGGAAGGAGCTGCACCGTGTCTTCCCGCAGTTCGGTAATCCGATATTCCTGATTATCCAGATAAACGGTATCACCCATGTGATACGGCAGCGAAGCGGGATCGTATGCCGGTTCTTCCGGGATGGCCTGTTTGATTGCTTCATATTCTTCTTCCGACACCATAATGTCTACCACATGAGTGGGGTTGCCGGTGCCAATGGTAATATCATCACCACGTCGGGTAATCGGATACTGGCTCAGGTCATGAACTTCCCGTTGTTCTACTGTTTCTTCGGAGGCAGCGTTTTCTGCGTCCTTTTCGTTATCCTGATTTTCAGGCACAGAAAAAGGACCGGGCGATGGTTCGCTCGATCCTTTCATGGACTGTTTGGCGGTGGGGGCTTCCTCTGGAAAAGTAAAACTTAACTGTTGATAAGCTCCGTCAAAATCACTTCCTCGGCCTGGGCTTTCAGTGCGTTCATGTGCTGTACCCACGCCATCGCGCTCTGCTTCTTGTCCGGAGCCGGGTCTTTCTCCAGAAGCTGGCTCATCATCTGCTCCAACCTCTGGCTTGCCGTCTCCTCGATCTCCAACAGGTGCGGATACAGCGTCCCGTTCAGCAGGAACTGATTGTACAGAAGCGGGCGGTTCTCCTTCAGATACGCCCGGCGCATCCGTCCATACTTGCCCAGGGGCTTCTCCGGCTGCTTGTCCAGTTTCAGGTTCGGAATCAGGTAATCCCCGTTCCTCGTGTAGGTTAAGGTGTTCTCCATCCCATATTCTCCTTTCCTCAATGGCTTCCCGCTCCGCAGTCCGGATAGTGTCCCCGATCTGCAGGAGAATCTGCCTGCTGCATTGGCTGACGGCGGAACCCAGTGCCATAACTGCCGGAATGGTGTTGAAGTCGAAGATCGGCATGAAGTCCTCATGCCCCATATATTCCGCTGGATTCAAACCGCACCGGCTGAGTACCGTATAAGTGATGCTGGCGGTGGCTGCTGTCTTAAACTGGATTCCGATGTTGTAATTATCGTACCCTTCTAAGAAGGAATCGTCAACGATGTAGAAGAAGTCCTTCTGGTTATCTGCCCAATACTCGTCTGCCAGAGTTCGGGCGGCCGCCGCAATCTGTTCGCCCAGGTCAACGCCGCCAACGCCGTAGTTTCGTTCCAGCATAGCCATAATGGGAACGATATGCTGATCCTCCATTGTCCACAGCCAGGGCGTTCGTGAATTTTCCCTTGTTCCCGTATCTGCCACATCAAATACATAGCGCAGACGCAGCTTGTCACCGCGCTCATCTAAAAGGGCAATCCCTTTTGACCCGCGCCGGACGTAGCGGTTCATCTTGTCATTCCATAAATCGTATTCTGCGCAGGCGGTGGCATCCGGCCTTTGTGCGTAAATCATCATCTGATCCATGAACGGATACTTATACAGCCGGGAAGCCGTGGTAAGGAACTTTGCCCATTCCTGCCAGCTGGCTGTCAGTCCTTCCAGAGTTTCTTTTGCAACCGCCGAATAAAAATCTGCTTTACTCCACATATTGGCCTCCTTCCTTACAGCAGAAAAGAGCCGGGACAGTGATTTCCATCCCGGCAGTATTTAACTTCTTGTCAGTCCATAAAATCGGGGTACAAATCCAGTGCCGAAAACTCCTGATCGTTCATCTGGCGCAGCTTTTCCAGCACACAGTCGGTCAGTGTCAGCAGCTCTGTTTCGTCGGCCTGCAGATAGCTCCGCATATCCGTCAGATTGTCGATCAGCTCCAGGCGGGTGCCGGAATTATACAGGTACATCAGATTCCTTTCTTCGGAAGTAAACGTCTTCATCGTTCCAAGCTCCTTTTCTTTTTCTCGTATCATCGCTCCTGTTCCGCGTATTTGATCGTGGATTTCTTTCTGACCTCACAGTGTGGCTGGTTTTTCAGCTGCTCCACCACAGAAGGCTTCTCAGCTTTATCCTTTGCCGCTTTCTCCTTACGATCTTTTGCGCCATTATTAACAACGCCGTCGATCATACCGTAATCATCCTCAAGCTGCATTTCCGCATTTTTCAGATAATTCTCCGGGATAAGTCCGGGAAGTTCCTGAAAGCAGATACTGTCACAGTAATAACAGGATACCGCGCCATTTTCACGGATGGCAACAATGTCGCTGACCGAAAGGCTGTGACCCTTAAAATCTTCCGGACGATCCAGATTAAATTTCTCGAAGACGCTTTCCAGAAAGGTGGAGCGGTTCGTGTGAATGGGTAGCGGTGCGATATATACCACTTCATAATGGTCAATATTCACTTCCATATCCATCCGTTCCAGCATCCGCAGAGATGAAAAGCGCTCCATGCGTGTTTCCTCAATATCGCGCAGCTGCAAAATCGCATAGTTGTCCCCGGCGCTATCCAGGAAAGCTTCCAGCCTGCCGTTGTTTCCCATATTACCGTTTACTTCATCCCACTTTTCAATTTTATCCTGTGACATAAACTCCCTCCTGTGAAATTTTTCCCGGTCATAATCGGTCAGTTCTCGATTGCGGCTGCTAAGCCTGCATTGTTCCATCGCCTGATCACGGGCTTCCAGAATCGAAGTCTCCAGTCCGCCCACTTCTCCGGCAGCTACCGGCTGAAATCCCTGATCGTATAAATGGTACGCCCAGCCTGACGAACTACGTTCCACTGTCAGATAGTTTTGACTTCCCAGCTTCCATGCGGCAGTATCCCGGTCAAGCTCCGGTTCCGGGCGGCAGGTTCCGCCGCCACGCTCCAGAATCTCTGCAAACTGGCAAATGTGGTAGACGTTGTTTCCAACCTGGGTATGGTAATCGTCAATGTAGCAGCATTTGGCTGCATAATGCCGATCCGGATAATCCACCTGAATTGTCCCTCCGTCCGGAATACGGAACAGTTCCTTGTACCGGCTGTCGATAAAACGAATATCGTGGGTGGGAAGACTGGCTGGTTCCTGAAGGCTTCGGCGTCGAATCTCAGACCGGGGATACGGAAGCAGGGACAGCAGAGATATTTTCGCCACTTCCTGACCTTCCAGTCCAATCTCCTCACAGACGGCTACCCGCGCAGCTGCCAGCGGGGAGGCAATTCGACTCTCCAGAAGGTCTTCCCATGTCAGCATTCCGGAGTAATTTTCTTTCTTCTCGCTCCGATGGAACGCTTCATACTGAAAGCCGCTTTCCGTTTCCTTGAGGTGGAGAAAAAACTGACGGTCTACCAGATAAACTGCTTCTAACTTTTCCGCACTCATTTCCCGCCACCTCCGCTTTCAAATTCCAGCTGAAATTTCGGACGTCCATCTGCTTCGGTGGACAGCAGAACAGAAGCATTGTAGGTCTTTCCGGTTTTCTGGCTTTTGCAGTCCTTCACGCGGATTCTTCCGTCCCGTACCAGACGTTCCGCCATCTGAGCAGTGAGGCGTTTGCCAATTTTCTTGAAGTAGGCGTTGTCTTTCCAGAGAATGAAGCGGCATTCTCGATTGGAGCAAAACCATCCCTTCTGACGTTCTATGACTTCAGCCCCACAGTGAGAGCAGGTTCCGATTACAGTTGTACCAGGCATAAGCACTTTGGCTCCTTTCACAATCTCATAGTTGTTGACCAGTTCCATAATCATGCCGGAAATCTCATCCATGAAAGTTTCCGGCGCATATTCGCCGTGTTCCACCTCCGACAACTTTTCCTCCCAGTCTGCTGTCATAGCAGGGGACTGGAGCTGCTCCGGCGTTACGGTAATTAAGGCTTTCCCTTTTTCTGTGGGTATCAGCGTCTTTACCTTACCGCTGCCTTTGCGCTCCAAAAAGCCTTTCAGAACCAGTTTTTCGATGATGGCGGCACGGGTGGCAGGAGTGCCAATTCCTTTCCGTTCCGCATCCTCTGGAAAGTCATCGGCGCTGGCTGCTTCCATTGCCTGCAAGAGTAGATCTTCGGTGAAATGCTTTGGCGGAGAAGTTTTTCCCTCTTTTATTTCTGTTTTCTGAAGGGGAAGTGCCTCTCCCTCTGCTAATGGCGGAAGCATTTTTGCAGCTTTTTCCTCTTTCGGAAGAAGCTGACGTTCCATCGTTTTCCATCCATCATCCAGAATTTCTTTCCCTTTGGCAGAAAAGACAGTACCGGCACAGCTTAGCTCCACGGCAGTTTCCGCATACCGGTGCGGCTCGCTTACAGCGGCAAGAAATCTTGCTACGATCATCCGCACGACAGACTGTTCACCGGCAGGCAGAGCCGCAAGGTCAGCTTTCGCCATGCTTGCCGTGGGGAGCAGGGCATGGTGATCGGTAACTTTTTTCCCGTTGATTACTGCGCTTGCATGAACCACAGCGGGCCGCTGTACATCAAACGCAAAAGCACTGTTTTCTGCCAGCCCTGGAAGCGATGACGCCATATCCTCGGTCAGATACCGGCTGTCCGTTCGTGGATACGTCACCAGTTTCTTTTCATAAAGGCTCTGCATATAGTCCAGCGTCTGTTGTGCCGTAAAGCCGAAGAGACGGTTGGCTTCCCGCTGAAGTGTTGTCAGGTCATAGAGAGCTGGTGGCTTCTCTGATTTTTCCCGGCGCTCCACTTTACAGACAGTTGCCGTTCCCGCTTCCTGACAGGCTTTGCGGCACGATTCTGCATCTGTTTTTCCTTTAAATCGCTCGCTGGAAACAGTAAAATCATTTACTGTAATTTGCACTGTATAAAACGACTCCGGCACAAAGGCAGAGATGGCTGCTTCCCGCAGCACCACCATACCGAGTGTAGGAGTCATTACACGCCCTACATTGAGGGTCACACCATACAGACAGGAAAAAAGCCGGGTAGCGTTGATCCCGACAATCCAGTCGGCACGCTCCCGGCAGAGGGCGGCTTCATATAAGGCATCATATTCCGTTCCCGGTTTCAGATTGGCAAAGCCCTCCCGGATCGCAGTGTCTTCCATAGAAGAAATCCAGAGGCGTTCAAAGGGCTTTTTGCATCCGCACTGATGATAGACCAGACGGAAGATTAGTTCACCTTCGCGCCCTGCATCAGTTGCGCAGACCAGACTCTCCACATCCGGGCGTAACATCAGCTTCTTTAAAACGGAAAACTGTTTTTTCGTTGCCGCCGTCACCTGGTATTTCCAGGAATGGGGCAGAATCGGCAAGTCTTCCTTTCGCCATTTGGCATAGCGTTCTTCATAGCTTTCCGGCTGCGCCAGTTCTACCAAATGGCCGACGCACCAGCTGACAATATAGCCGCCGCCTTCCAGAAAGCCATCGCCGCGCTTTGTTGCTCCCAGCACTTTTGAGATACTCTGAGCGACTGAGGGCTTCTCGCAAACCACAAGTTTGAGCATGGGCAATTCACTCCTTTTTCATTTTTATGTTAGGGTAGCCCACAAGCTACCCCACCGAGGAAATACAAGCTACGCTGGACTACATCTGTTCCTCGTTGTCATCCTCTGGCTCATCCTCAGAGTCAATTTCTTCACCGTCAGTCACATCATCCTCATCCGGCAGTTCAAAATCTTCATCCTCGTCTTCGGTATAATCCGCGTCCGGATCAGGCTTTGTCTGTTCGGCCTGCTTCTTTTTCTTCATCTGGAGAAACAGGAATCCACCGCCACCAGCCAGCACTGCCGCAAGCAGCACAATAATCGGAAGCATATTCGTGGATTTTTCTTCTGGTTCCTCTACCGGTTCCGGCTCAGGTTCCGGTGCAGCTGTCTCAGGAGTCTCCGGTTCTGTTTCAACTTCCAGACCTTCCTGATACTGTGCCGCCGCATCCTCATCCATCAGACTGAGAAGATCGGCTTCATCCACCTGATTGAGGAAGTGGACGGTCTGTTCTCCTTCATCGTCACGGTCAATAATCAGGTAAAAATAATTGCCGTCCTTGCTCACCAATGTGATGAACTGCTTTCCAGCACCTGTCGGGCTGCCGTTGTCGTCCACAATCGTCAGATTGCCATCCGGCGTCAGAGCTTCCATGGGTTCCTCCGCTGACTCCGGCTCAGGAGTTTTCTCCGGCACTGGTTCTTCCTGAACTGGCTGCGATTCTGCCGCAGCGCTTTCATCCACATAAGCGTAGGCGTTTACCGAAAATACACCCATACAAAAGGTCATAGCCAAAAGCAGCGCGAAAAACTTTTTAATCTTCATCCGTGGCATCCTCCTTTACCACCTGATTCACTGCTTCCGGAGAGGGAAGGGACTGCGCGGTCTGGCGCAGCAGCTGTCCCAACTGTTCCGGAGTCAGGTTAAACGCATGAACCAGGTCATGAATCTCCGTGTTTTCCTGTTCCCGATACCGTTTATCCAGTTCCTTATAGCGGGCATCCCATTCGTCCCGCCTGCGAAGAGCTTTATCCCGTTCTTCGCCGATTCGATCCAATTTTGCACTCATTCACATACCTCCTCAGCGAATGCGTCCATACGCATAAAAATGAGATTGCCAGTAACTTGTTTCTATCGAAGCATAAGAGATCGGATTTCCGCAGTGGATCATCATCCCGCCGCCCACATAAATTCCCACATGGCTGGCACCGGCAGTATCATACGTCCCCTGGAAGAAGATTAAATCACCGGGCTGTGCCTCACTGGCGGGAATAATATCACAGGAACCCATAAGGCCGTTTGCTGTGGTTCTGCCAACATTCCAGCCATTGCCGCAGTTGTTGATTACCCAGCAGACAAAACCAGAACAATCAAAGCTGGTGCTGGGTGAACTTCCGCCCCAAACATAAGGAAATCCAAGATACTTTTCCGCCTCGTGGATCATATTGACGAATTTTTCATCGGTCAGAGCTTCTCCCGGAATATCGTAGTCTGTATAAGGGCCGGTAGGTGTGGCATAAATATCATCCTCAAACAGATAGGGACGGTTGCCCTGGGTCTGCAACAGGATGTTATATCGTTCCTGCTGATCCTCCGTCAGTCCTGACGCAGCGATTGCCGTCCCCAGCCCATTGTTTCTAAGGGTGACATTGAGAATATAGTAGTTGTATTCCACCTCAACCTCATATTCTTCTTCCGAGGTTTCACCGGTTTCCGGATCGGTCACTGTATGGGTGCGTGTCTCCGTGCGTGTACGCACCTCCACTTTTTCCTCAAGTGTGAGCGTATACTGACGGTCAAACAGTTCCTGTAAGGTTTCCTGGACTTCCGCTCTGGTATAATCCTCAAACAGAACTGTCAGGTAGGCAGTCAGCTCATAAGGATTGTGGTTGATCTCATCCAGCTGATATCGGTATTCATCATAACCGGGATGCGTAGATTCGATATTGTCAATCTCATTTTTCAGTGTGGCTTCCAGTGCCTTATAGTCCTCATTGGTTCCGGTAATGTCTTCATCCGTAGCAGTGAAGGAAGTACCCAGCAAAGAGCCAGTACCGCCCTGAACCATGGCAGAACAGGAGGAAAACGCCCCGGAAACCATCAGAAAAAGCAAAGCAAATACCAGAATAATTATCATGGCATGGGTATGCCGGACAGCAAATTCTTTGAGCCGTTCCAGCAGTGTTTTCGCTCCCTGAGCAGTCTTTTCGGTGCCTTTTGCCGCACCACTGGCAGCCTTAGAACCAGAGGCAGCCCCCTGAGCAGCTTTTGCTGCATAATATTGTTTCTTAATTTCCTGACGCTGCTTCCAACGGGAAATAGGATTGGATGCAATCTCCGGGTTATCCGCTACAGCCTGTTGATAAAGGGCTTCCACATTTGCCTTGTCTGCTTTCCGGTCAAGCCGGGCTGCTTTCTGGTAGGCTTTCAGCTTATGACCGTACCGGACATTACTGACAGTCCGTGCAGCGCCTTCCGCAAATTCTTCGCTCTGATGCGCCGCCTGTACACCCACGTTGTCATCCTCGTTTTCCGCAATTTCATGGTGTACACGGCCAGCAAGCGTACCGGTCACCGCATGGGAAGCAGTGCGGCTGATACAGCTGACAGGAGATACTACATCCACTGCTGAATCGTTGAAGCGTAAATGCTCATTTACACCTGCTGTGCCAGCTTTCTGTTTGCCTTCCTTTTTGCCTACCGATTTCTTTCGATCTGGTACCGCTTTCTTATTTGCCTGTTCAGATGTCTTTTGAGAAGAATCCGCATCTTTGGAATTATCCTTTTTGCCAAAGCGCAGCTGCTCCTTGCGATCAGCTGCCTTATCTTTCTCATGCTTTAGCTTATTCTTTGTGGGCAGCCGGGCTTTCGCGGAATCCGCCTTATCCGCAGCCCGTTCCGCTTTCTTTGCCGCACGGGCAACCGACTTATTCTCCAGTTCCTCTTCATCAAACCGCAGACGTGTACTTTTATTCTTCATCTGACACCATCTCCTTTCTGGCCTTCCGAATCCGATCTTGTGCGATTTTCCAATATTCCTCTGAGATTTCCGTTCCGGTAAATTTTCGTCCAGATTGAATCGCAGCCAACGCTGTACTTCCCGTTCCCATAAATCCATCGAATACTAAATCACCCGGATTACTGGATATTTGAATCAGCCACTGCAGACAGACTTCATTTTTTACCGTTGGATGAAAGATTCCATTCTTTTTCTGCCACATGGAATGGTGTGTGGCCTTCGGGTATTCTGAGCCAAACCAGCAGTCCGAAAACCGTGTCTTATACCGTTTGCTGGGCTGGCGTCCCTTGTGAAACATAGTGCCTTCTTTATTCCGGTTTTCCAGAAGCGTAGTTGAGTTGAAAACTCTCCGCCCTTTTTGACAGAAGATCACCCACTCTGCGCTGCTTGCATAGCTTCCTTTCAGATCGCCAATCCCTCCAAGCGTTCCTTTTTCAATTACCAGGCAATTTTTGATGGTAAAGCCAGCTTCCTGCAGGCATTGAAAATGGTACGGATAGCAGTCAAAACGGGTAAAAAAATACGCATGACTGTTCATGCGTAAAATGCGGTAGCTCTCCCTGGCAAATGCAGGATAATCAATCCCATCATCTCCCGGAAGCATGGTGTGCGGATTCTTTGCGAACTGATTGCTGTAATGGATGCCATAAGGGGGATCGGTCAAAATCAGGGGAACTGACCCGTCCGGAATTCCTTTCATAAAGGTCAAGCAGTCCTCACAAAAAATTCTGTTCTCGTAGTCCCTGGGAAAAATCCTCTCTTCATTTTTGAACGGCATCTCACGCCTCCCGTTCCATAACCTCCGACAGCTTCGATGTCATGATACTGTACAGCTCCAGATCTGTCGGGAATCGGTCAACGAAAGGCAGGATCACGTTTCCATAGAACAGAAGACCTTCGCCCTCGCCGGAATGAGTTACATAGGAAAGCTGATGGGGACTGATATTCAGCTGGTTCGCCAGAATCTGCCGGTCACCGGCTGCCTGGTTGAGCATGATAATAAAGTCAGAATTTTCAAAGATATTCTCCACCTCGCGGCTGGAGAGCAAGTCTTTGACATTCTGCGTAATTCCGGTCGGAATGCCGCCCCATTTCCGGAAACGCTTCCAGATTTCTACGGAATAGGAAGCGGTCTGTTCCTCTTTCAAAAGAAGGTGGAACTCATCCATATAGTAGCGGGTGGTTTTACCCTGTCCACGGTTCTTTGTCACCCGTCCCCAAACCTGATCCTGGACAATCAGCATCCCGATTTTTTTCAGCTGTTTGCCAAGCTCTTTGATGTCATAGCAGACGAATCGGTTTTCAATATCCACATTTGTCCGGTGATTGAACAGGTTCAGAGAACCTTTGACGTAAATTTCCAGTGCTGTTGCCACATGGTGGGCTTCCTTTTCGTCCTGTGCCAAAAGCGCATTGTAGAGATCCTCCAGCAATGGCATATTCTCCGGCACCGGATTTTCAAAGTAGGGCTGATAAATCTGTTGCACGCAGCGGTCAATGACTGTCTTTTCCACCGGCTGCAGCCCTTCCTTGCCGCCCACAACCAGTTCGCAGAGCGACAGGATAAAATCTGCCTTCAACGCAATGGGATTATCTTCCTCACTGTAATTGCTGTTGATGTCCATAGGATTGATATACTGGGTGCTGGCAGGGCTGATTTTAATGACCTGACCGCCCATGCGCGTCACAAGAGGTGTGTACTCGCTTTCAGGATCACACACGATGATGTCATCATCCGTGGCAAGAAAAGCATTGGTGATCTCACGCTTTGCCGAAAAGCTCTTTCCGGAGCCAGGGGTGCCGAGAATCAGACCATTGGGCGTTTTCAGTTTCTTCCGGTCAACCATAATCAGATTGTTGGAAAGCGCGTTCAGGCCATAATACAGCGCCTCCGGGCTGTCCTGAAACAGCTCCTGGGTGGTAAACGGGATAAAGATAGCCGTGGAACTGGTAGTCAGCGCACGCTGAATCTCAATCAGGTTCTGTGCCAGCGGGAGACTGCTCATAAGCCCCTGTTCCTGCTGGAAGTCCAGGCGGCACAGATTGCAGTTGTGCTTCTGTGCAATGCTGGATGCCTGGAACACATTGGTTTCCAGCTCCTGCAGTGTTTTTCCGGTATTCATCACCAGAAAAGTAATCAGAAACATTCTCTCATTTTGGCTCTGCAATTCCTTCAAAAGTGCCTTTGCGTCTTTCCCGTAGGTAGCAAGATCGGAGGGGATAATGTCGATGTCATACCCCGAACGGACCGCTTTCTTCTGTTCCTCGATCTTGCTGCGATCCAGTTCTGTGATCGTGCGCTTAATGGTCTTAATTGCCTTGTTCTGGTCTACGGACTGAATGTGCATCGTTACAATCTCGCTGGATTCCATATCCAGAAAATCCTTCAGCAGCTGGTCGCTAAGGTCAGAGGCAGTAATGGAGAGAAAACTCATAGCCCCATACAGCGATCCCATCTGGAACGTCTTTCCACCGGGGAAAGAAAAGCTGCTGGGCGCAATAAAATCCTTTACCGATAATCCCGATGCAGGAAGCCATTTCCAGTCGAAATAGAACTTGTCATGGTCGCCCATGTGGAACATGGAGTGCATCAGGTGCAGCCGTTCCTTACCATTTAATGTCCGGGCAGAAACGCCCAGGCGTCGGAAGTTGTTGAGCAGGTCTGTCTGAACGTGCTCCAGTCGGGGCTTTGCCTGCTTCATGGATTCTGCTTCAATACCGAAGGTCAGATATTTGGTTTTGGTCAGACCGTTGTTGCCACGTTCCAGCTGCTGGCGGAGCATCTGGCTGTATTCCTGGCGTACATCATCGAAGCCATCCTGCCGGGGCTGAATCTGAATCCGGCGTTCAAAGCTCTCCATATCAGTAGCCATATTCATAAAGGACAACTCGAAGTGGATGGAGCTGTCAAAGAAATTCAGGAAGCCGCACCATTCCTCAAAAATGGAAGTTTTGTCCTCCTGCTGAGCCAGCTGATAGTTGATGTCCTGAAACTGAATGGTTTTCGTGTAATAGCGGTCACTGACCCGACAGATGCCGTCCGGGAACATCCTCTGAAATGGGATGGACTGCTGTGCCGTGCGGGGAATGCCATCATCCCGCTTCGCCTTTTCAATGACAGAGTGAATCTGCTTTTTCTCCCGCTTTGTCAGAGTGTCCGGCAGAGCCATTCCGCTGGGTTCTGTCTGTTTTTTTCTGTTTTTCAGAGCAAACAATACGCTGTACCTCCTGTTCTGCCCACGCCTGCCGCATCAGCACCGCATAGTAATTGTTGGTCTGATAGGGACGGACTTTCGGGCGAATAAATTTTGCTTCAATAAACTGCTTTGCAATGACTTCCAGCGGCTGGCCGTGTTTCTCATACATCCCCAGAAAGAACATGGGGAGCATGATAATCATCATGCCGATGGCAGCAAGCGACACATTGCCGGACTGCTTTAACAGGAAGAAAGCCGGAACGCCCACCAGCGCACCGGCTCCAAAGCAAAGAAGCTGTCGTTTTGTCAGATTGAATAATACTTTTGATTTCACCCGTGTAAGGTCACGGGGAACCGAGATATAAGCTGCCAATTTGAATCCCTCCTAGTCTAGTGAGCGGAAAACACTCCCTTAGCGAGAGCGCCGGTCTTAAATAAGGTAAAGCATAACAGTACCGTGTAGCCGACTACGCCCCAGATTGAGGCAATCACGTCATCGCTGAAAGAGATTCCCTGAATCAGTACCGCATAAATTCCGACACAGATCAGAATCAGAAATCCCTGAAAACCAAGCGCCAGAAGTGAGCGCAGGTAATTCTGTCCCACCTGACTTTGCTCCCGATTTCCGAATGTGGCAAATGGAATCGGCGCAAGGCTCACGGCCAAATAAATTTCTATCATCCGGCCATACACGATAATGAAGATAATGATACTCAGCGCCCACATGGTGACATTGAGCAGGAACGACTGGAGGAACAGGCCAATCAACGGGCCAATGGCCATCTCCATCAAGGTTTCTTCCAGAGTCTCCAAAGCAGCTCCATCAATGGCTGTGGTATCTGAAATCAATCCGCCTGCTCCGTTAATCACGTTCTGACAGACATCAAACACCGCCATGGTGATATTAAAGCAGTTGGTGATCAGCATAACTGCCACGAAGGTCTTGAAAACCCACTTGAAGAAAATCCAGGTTTCAAAATTGGCAAGGTTGTTGTGATCGATAATCATCTGGATCAGTTCGTAACAGGCGATAATCGTAAGGATAATGCCTGCAATCGGGATAATGACAGATTCCGACACATTCCGAATCATAGAGAATACCCCCGGCGAGAAATTCGCCGGGGATGTTCCCACCTGCGTCGCAACATCGCCAACCTGCTGGTTGACTGCATCAAACATCCCGGACAGATGATCCATAATCCCGCCGACCAGCACTTCTTTCAGCCATTCGGTAATCGATTCCCAGATAAAATCCATCCGGCTGCGACCTCCTTTCTGCCCGCCCCGCATTATGTGGGACAGGGCGAGGATTTACAGGGTTTCCGATTAACCGAACAGACCGGACAGGAGCGGAACGAGAGTGATGCCGATCAGGGCAACGCCGCCGCCCGCCATAAGCTGTTTCATCCGTTTTGTTCACGCCGGTGCGCGATTCCGACGCGGTTCCACCTTTTATCAGGCGAACACCCCATGTTTTCACATGGGCGCAGACTATATCTTCACCCGCTGTTTGCGGGGCAGACCACTTCGGGCCGCTTGACCCTACTCCTGCAAAGGATAGTCGTTGAACGTCCCTCTGTTCGAGGTTTCGCTGCTGATTGCCCATTCTTACCGGCGTTTAGGTTCGCACCTTGCGCGATCCATGTGTTTCTTTCTGCTTTCGCAGCCATCACATTGGAGCCTGTTTCATCTCTGTGTTGTGGCACACATGGCTTTAGGGGTTCCCAGCAATTCAGTCTGTCATCGTGTGGACTTTCACCACACGCTTCACGGCAATTACTTGTCCGTGGAGGGCATTCATTACCCCTGAGATTTGGCACCGGGATTGTCGTTTCCATAACCTTCCAGAAGGTTGATTGCGCCCCAGATACCAAGGCCAGCACCGAGAGCAACAACGAGGGTCTGGAGAACAGTAATCGCTTCATTAAAGAAATCCATACAAAATACCTGTGACCGAAGCATATCGGGAGATTGTCTGTAATAGGAATCCGCACAGCAAAGACAGAAAACAAAAGCCGCTGGTATTTTTCCTTCCAACGGCTCCCGGCTTCGGTCTTTCCTTTCTTAGTTTGATATTGTGATTTCTGCATTCTGTTTTTGCAGGCGGAGAGAATGCCTGAATGTGAACCGCACATTAGAACCAGATAAATTTCTCTGCTTACCGCAGTCGGACTATTCTTTGCGCAGCCAGGGATTCAGGGCATAAATAAAAAGCCTGCCATTCCAGACAGACTTGCGTCACAAAGCGTCAGCATCCACGACCGTAAAGACATCGTTCTTTTTCAATTTCATTTTCCTGTTCAGGAATTTCTCAATGTCGAAGGTGTTGCGCTTATCGAAATCGGACGTGTATTTGTAGTTCGGGTGCTGGGTTAAATCATATTTATCAGACAAAAATGGTCGGACACCGCGCAGCTGAAGGATGCACTTGCCGCCGTCCAATACGGCAAGCTCATCGATGGAAGCGAGATCATGACCGGTCTTTTGATAATTTGTGCCGTATGACGGGCTGTTGCCCCTGGTATCGGAAGTATTGAACATATCAATCGTTTCCTTACCCAGGGCGGCATTCAGTTCTTTCAGTGTTGTCGGCTCAGAGCCACCAAGGAAAATCTGCGAATCCATATTGCCGACAATCGTATCCGCATTGTCCTTGTAAATGGCTTTCAGCTGGCTTTTTGCCTGCAGCACCAGGCAGGCGGAGATTTCCCGGCTTCGGATGGTCGCTACCAGCTTCTCCAAGTTGGGGATCTGCCCAATATTGGCTGCCTCGTCGATCAGACAGCGCACATGAACCGGCAGACGACCTCCATACACATCATCCGCTTTTTCACAAAGCAGGTTAAACAACTGTGTGTACACCATCGAAATCAAAAAATTGAAGGTGCTGTCCGTATCGCTCATGATTAAGAACAGCGCCGTTTTCCGATCTCCAAGGGTATCCAGTTGCAGCTCATCGTAGGCAGTGATTTCCCGCAATTCCTGAATGTCGAATGGGGCCAATCTGGCACCGCAGGAAATCAGGATCGACTTTGCGGTTTTGCCAGCGGCTAATTTATAGAGTCGGTATTGGCGAACCGCAAAGGAATCTGGCTTCTTTCGTTCCAGTGCCTCAAACATCAAATCCACCGGATTCTGAAATTCTTCATCATCCTCCCGGACTTCCATCGCATTCAGAAATGTCAGCAACGTAGCAAAATTCTGTTCTTCTACCGGAGCCTCGTAATGAATATAGGCGATCAACGCTGTATAGAGCAGCTTCTCCGATTTTTCCCAGAACTCGTCACCGCTTTTTCCGTCACCCTTCGTATTTGCCATCAAAGTTGTCACCAGTTTCAAAATGTCCTTCTCGCTATGCACATAGGCGAATGGATTGTACCGCATGGACTTTTTGAAGTTGATGGTGTTAAAAATCTTGATCCGATACCCGTGCTTTAACAATGCGTTTCCACATTCGCAGACGATCTGGCCCTTCGGATCGGTGACTACAAAGGAAGTCGGATACTCTTTGGAGTTACACTGGAGAAGATTAGGCTTAATCCAGAACCTGGTCTTACCGGAGCCGGAACCCCCCACAATTAAAACATTCTTATTGCGGGCATTCTTTGGATTGGCAGGCCGGTTCGACAGCATCAGGCGTTCCGTCTTTGTAAGGATAATATTGTCCTCAAACTTCGGAGCCACGAACGGTTCAATATCTTTGGCTGTTCCCCAACGCGCCGACCCGTACTCCATATTGTGGCGATACTTCTTAGCATTTTTCCCTTTCAGATAAACTGCCAGCCGGACACATCCTCCGGCAAACAGCCCGACCAGCAAATCGGAAGGGTAGAAGCTGGGTATCGGATTGGCAAAAGCCTGACCGACTGTGGAAAAGAACGCCAACAATTTCGAAGAAATATCCGTTCCTTCTGCCAGACGCCATGCTTCTCCAAGATTGGTAGCAAGCAGCCCAAGGATCAGATACGGGATATTCAGTATTACCAGGCGTTTGATTTCTTTCTTACTCATAAATCACGCTCCTGTTTCTTCTGCCGTACCTTCGCAGGCATGGAAGCCACCAACTGCTTCAGTTTGTTCAGCTGCTTGAGCACGCTCGGTTTCTTTTGCTTTTGCAGCAGAGAAGCGGAGTATTCCTTAAACGCAGCCGTCATGGCGTCCCCATCCCTGGCTTTGAAGAACACCAGATACCGAGGCGGCGTCTGGGACGGATCTTTCGTAATGGCATAATCAATGCCATACTTGTCCAGAAACCGCTTAAAGCCCTTGATGTCCGTTTTTTCAATTTCGATATTGGTAGCGCCCTGATTTTGCCCTAACAGCTGATCAATGGTCTGCTCACCTACGGGCTTTTCGTTTTCAGCAGCCAGTTTCTTTGCTTTTACATTGCGTCGGTGCTGCATATATTTCCGAAACGCCGCAAGCAGCGCCCGACCGCTCAGCTTTGTCGTACTGATCGCCAGATTCAGTGTCCTGTTTTCTACTTCCTCCTGCAATAGACCACCTCCTTAACCCGAACACGGAATCGGGGAAAAATGAAAGATGCCGGATCAGGTAGAAAAACTACCATTCCGGCATCAACGAATCTGTTCTTTTTTATCGTAATGCAGGTGTCCCTGCACTACACGGGCATGGCTTAAAATCTTGATGTGACCTTTTTCCTGATTTTCGAGGGATTTTCGATACCCTTCATCCGTTAAAAACAAACGGGTTCGCTCACCTTGCCATCCAACAGGAGAATCTTTTGTCAGAACATCAAAGATAATCATATGGCGGGTATCGTCAGCAAAGCGCTCCAGTGCCATATACTCATGTCCGTGATACTCCTTTGCGCCAGCTTTCAGACGCATTTCTTCTATCAGTTCACCAATCGTTTTTCCGTTACTCATGCACATCTCCTTCCGATTGCGTCAGCGTAATGCTGCAATCCACCTCATTTCCCCAGACATCCCAGCCGGTAGACGTTTCCCTTGCGAATAACTCAATGCGCGGTACATCACCCACCAGCGTAACCGCCAGATTACGAACAATATCCGGCTTTTTACTGTGCCGCTCTCTGGGACTGATAATCAGCTGAGAAATACCGGCGCACTGACGTTTTGGTTTCCCTCTGACTGCCAGCAAACATATCTCAGCATTACTGCGTGTCCACCAGCCAAGGCCGAGAAAAAAGCCGTTTCCGGATGGATTTGTCTTTACCCATACAAAGCCGACTGTCTTGTACTGGAAGCCCCACGCTTCAATTAGCCGAAGGGCTTCCGGGAGCTTTGGAAAGGTTGCCCACAGAAGCAATACACAATTATCTGCCGCAATTTCTGCAACGGGAAGCTGATATAGTTCCTCATCTGACATTGTAGCGTAATGATTGATTGCGGCTCCCTGTACCTTGCCGCTGCGGTAACGCCAGGGCGGATCGGCATAAATCATCTCATATTTCTTCATACCTCACCATTCAGCAGAAGCGCCGGAAAGTCCTGCCCGTCGGCACAAAGAATTACCGTGCGGCTAGCTACCATGCGCTGTACATCGTAAATGTCCTCTGCAGTCACAGAAACGTCCTCACCGTCACCGTCCACATCATAGAAGATAGCGGGACCGACCAGATATTTCCGACCATCCAGCACCAAAATCTGCCGTTCGTCATAGCTCATAAGCAAATCACAGTCCGGAGCCTGAATCACGGAATCGTCTGTGCCGAAGCATTTCAGCACATCAAAACATTCGGTGACGTCTTTTACCTGGATACCTTTCCCCGGAAGCGCAGCGACCATCAGAATGTAATCGCTGTCTGTTGAACTGCTGTGCAGATCGGTAGCTTTCAGGCAATGCCGGATTCCATCCAGCATTTCTCCGATACCTGCTACAAGCAAGTCCACATCTACGTCCGCAGCATTGGCTTTAGCATTCATTTCATTTTTGTTGAGCATATTTGTTCTCCTTTACCTTGACTGATCCCGCTGTCTCTTTTTCTGCCATTGTTCCAACAGCCGGATAATCGTATCTTGCATTTGCTTTGGAGTATAAGAGCGCGGAAAATACTTACGGAGTACGTCATTCTTGAGCGTGACCGTATCCAATTCGCTCTTTTTCTCTTCATTCATAATCGTGTTCATAGCTTCCTGGGTACACATCCCTGCCTGACTGAGCTTTTTAATCCGCTGTGCCTGAGACAACGATGGAGTGGACTGTCCGTAATCCATAGCTTCCAGGAAACCTTGCTGTTCCTCTTTTTTCAGAAAAGACAATTCCACCGCCGGGTTGAATGCGATTTCTTTACGATCCACCATATCCAGAAGCTCGGGGATCAGATTGGTCAAATTGATAAATCGCTGAACCTGACGGGCGCTTTCACCGGTTTGCTCAGCAATAATCTCCCTAGACTCTTTTCCCTGAAAATCCCGGCCAACTTGGCCGGAATTTTCCTTAGACGGTCTTCCAGCCCTTCTAGCCATCGCCTCCATCTTCATTTTGTAGGCAAACGCACGCTCACTGGGGAGAAGCGTTTCCCTTTGAAGATTGGAGTCCACCATGGCAATGGTTGCGGTATCATCATCCATCTGCCGGACAATCACTGGCATCGTTTCAAGTCCAGCAAGTTCCGAAGCCCTCATGCGCCTATGACCTGCCACTAATTCATACCCGCCCTCCGGACGTGGACGGGCAAGCGCTGGAGCCAACACGCCAAACTGTGCTACGCTTTCCACTGTACGCTGCATGGCTTCATCATCCACCACCCGGAAGGGATGATTTTTGAACGGATGTAATTCAGAGAGCGGAATCTCCTGAACCCGTTCAGATTTTTTTACAGGCATTCATAAAACCCTCTCTTTCCCGGCTGTACAGCCGTTTTTTACTAGGAGAACAACACCTCCTTGACCAGTTCCTGCTTTGATTTTCCAATCGTAGTTCGCCGGTCATGCCCCGGAACGTGTACCGGCGTACACATTTCCAGTACCCGGCTGTAAATTCTGGCGTGTGCCACATCTTCAGGATTACGGAGCTGGCTAATCGTCAGGTTTGTTGTGATAATCAATGGAAGCCCTGTCTTATAGCGTTCATCAATAACAGCGTAAACCTGTTCCAACGCATACTCGGTATTCCGCTCAATTCCAAGATCATCAATAATCAGCAGAGAGAAGCGGTTGAAAGAAGCAATATAGCGATACCGCTCATCCGAATACATGGCACCCATCTGGTTTAGAATTTTGGAAAAATTGGTCATCAGGACGGGAACACCTTTTTCCAACAATGCATTAGCAATACAAGCGGCCAGGAATGATTTTCCTGTTCCAACATCGCCCCAAAGCAAAAGGCCAAGGTTTTCCGCCTTGACTTTCTTCCAATTTTCCGTATACCGTTTCGCCATCTGGATGCTGGGAGTATCTGTCGCTGACGCAAACGTCCAATCCTGAAGATGCCGCTCCTGAATACCTGCCGCTTTCAGACGGCGAACGTAGAGCAGCTGTTCTTCCTCCTTCATGCGTTGTTCCTGCCGTTCCCGTTCTTCCTTCTGGCATTTACAGATACAGGGCATGATCCGTTCTTTGCCCTCAAATGTGATCCGACATTGAACCGGCGTATGACATTTCCCACAATAGAGGAGTCCATCTTCGCCGAGATACTGCTCCGGTCTAGGTTCTTTCTGAACCTGAATACGATCCAGAAAATCGAACATTGTATTCATAAACTTTCTCCCTCCTTGTACCGGTAGTTATCATGACTATATGCGGGCAGTTTGGACTGTTTGGAATCTCGTCTTGCCCAACTGCGGATGGTAGCCAAATGATTTTTATAGCGCCTTCCGCTGGAAGCCATATATTCCGACAATCGTTCAATGCGGCTCTGATAGTCTGCTGGAAACTCAGCCTGGAGTTTTTGCAATTCTTCGTCCGAAAGAAGTACATTCTCATACATTCCGTACCGGTGACGAGAAGGTTGTGATACTGTTTTTCCCTTCTCATCTGTACTTAATTGTTTTTTACTTGATCCTTCTTTACTTCTTTGTGCGGGAGTTATCGTATCCGGCGGAACCGTATTCGGGCTTACCGTATCCGGCTTTTCCGTACACGGTGAATCCATGCACGGCTGCGATCTCGGCTTTTCAAAAATCACATACTCTGTCTGTCCTAAGCGGCCATTCGGTTGACGAAGCTGACGGCGTTCCAGATAGCCATGTGTTTCCAGCTCTTTCAGCGCGGTGAGAATACCGTCTACACCTTCCAAGGAGATTGCCGCAAGTCCTCTCACAGAGTAGTGCCATGTATCCGGCAGGCTGAGAAGCATGGAAAGAAGCCCCTTTGCTTTCAGACTCAGTGTCTGATCCCTCAGATGGTAGTTACACATGGTTGTGTAATTGGCGTTTTTCTCTACCCGGAAAACTGCCATCTCAACCACCTCCCTTACGGCGCTGTACTCGTTAGCAACATATTCTTCACTTCACACAACCTCCTTGCATTGCTTACTTTTTGCTTCTGCCAGTAACGGCAGAAACAAAAAAAGAGCGGTTACCCGCCAGCCAGGATTTCTCCTGACGGCAGATAACCGCTCTATGTTCAATACTATTCTTTTCTGATCTGGCATTTCCTCCGTTACGCTGCCAGCGGCGCAGATTGCATTATATGATTGAAATTCTTTTTGTTTCGGGTCAAAAACAAATAGAACCAGCCACAAAGCCTTGATTTTCAAGGTCTTTCTGTGTTGGTTCTATTATTACACAGTCATCCTTGACGATAACTGTCCCGACTTTCCCTGCTTCAATGTCTGCAAGCATGGCTTGAAATCCGGGTCTTTGAAAGTTCGCACCGGAATAACCGTCGTCGGTGTACCAGCGCAGATTAGAAAATCCATTCTGTTTGGCATAGGTTTCCAAAATCCTCTTTTGGTTGGAAATGGAATTGCTCTCGCCTTGCAGCTCGTCCTCATGGGACAGTCTTGGGTAAAGGGCGGTAATGAGTTGCTGGGTGGTCTGTCTTAACATAAATTCCTCCGTTTCCGACAGCCAGCCCCACTATTCCGTACCTTGATTGTACCACATGGGGCGGCTGTCTGTATAGCGGCAAAAGCGTCAAATCTGCTTCTTTACGGTCGGTAAAAATGACGGTTTTTCAATCAGGCTTATCACAGGTCAAATATCCGGCGGCGGCTTCTGCTTCCAGCACTTTCATCATCTTGTCAGCGGCGGTGTCGGTCGCCCCCTCCTTGAAAAAGCCAGACACCACAAGGATTGTGTTGCCTATCCTCGTTTCGGTCACGCAGTCCGGGCGGCGGGCAGGGCGTTTGTTTCTCTGGGTGTCGGTCATAGGCAAATCTCCTTTCCGGCAAGCAGCCGTTTCAGCTGTTCCATTTTTCCCTGTGCGGCGGCTTTCCTCAAATTCTCCCCGGTAAAGCAGAGAGGGGAACACATTTCAAGCAGGCGGTCATAAATCCGGGCGTGGGCGGTGTCCTCCGGGTGCTGCAATTCCTCCAGCGTGAGGTTGGTCGTCACAATCAGCGGCTTCCTGCTCCGGTAGCGGCTGTCAATCACATTGTAGACCTGTTCCAGACCGTATTCTGTGCCACGCTCCATTCCAAAATCGTCAATGATGAGCAGGGGGAAGCTGCAAAGGCGGGAAATATATTCGTTCCTGCCCGCAAAGCTGGCGGCAAGGTCGTTTAATATTGCTGCAAAGTTTGTCATGCACACCGGGACTTCCTGCTCCATGAGGGCGTTTGCAATACACCCGGCAAAATAGCTTTTCCCAGTGCCTACCCTGCCCCACAAGAGCAGCCCGTAGTTCCCGTCCTTTATCTGTTCCCAGCGTGCCACATATCCGGCGGCGTTCTTCATCTGCGGGCAGCTGCCGTTATCGTTGGCAAATGTCCAGTCCTGCATGGTCTTGTCTGTAAAGCCCTGCCGTTTCAGCCGTTCCACCGTTTCAAGGTGGCTGCGCCGCTTCTCGGCGGCTTCCCGTTCCTTACGGGCTGCCCGCTGGCAGTCGCACTCTGACGGGTGGCGGTCACGCCCGAAAAAGGTCTTGCCCTCCGGGAAATAGGCTTCTTTGGGTTTCCGGCATTTGCCGCAGTATAAAAGCCCGTCCTCCCCGGTGTAATCCTCCGGCTCGGCTGTGGTGTCGGTCATAGGCAGTATGGTGTTGTGGATTGTATCGGTCATAGGCTTTCTCCCTCCTTGAATGAATAGTCCGGTATGCCTTTCTTTGGCTTCTCTTTGGCAGCGTCCTCCTGCGCCCACTTGTAAATGGTGGCTGCATGGCTCTGGTACTGCTTCCCGGTGGAAGCGATGTGGCAGGAAAGGCGGTCAAGGTAATACTCCCACTTGCCGGGGAAGTCCTGTTCCAGCTCCAAAAGTTCTGTGTCAGAAAGAAATACATTTTTATATCTGCCATAAGCGGCGGGGGGCTGCCCCTCACTCGCTCCTTTTGTTTGGCTCTCTATTAGGTTGTTTATATTAGTTTGGTTAGGGGACGGTTTTCCGACCGTCATAAGGTCAGTTTTCCGGCTGTCAGTTGGTCGGTTTCCCGCCCTTATGAGGGGCGGTTTTCCGTCCGTCAGTTGGTCGGAAAACTGTACCACTGGGATAGGCGGCACTTTCACATACAGACGGTTGGCGGCAGAAAAGCCCGTCCGTCTGCGTTCCAGCAGCCCGGCAGCGTCCAGTTCGTTCAGTGCGCCCTTTCCAGTGCTTCATCAAGGGGCAGGACAGCGGCGGTAAACCAGCGGCAGAGCAGCGAATAGCTGATACTCTGTACACACACGCAAGGCTCGCCGTCCTCCAACAGCAGGCAGTTCCCGCTGTCATAGTTGCAGCACTCATGCACAAGGCGGCGGGCTGCCCGGTACTGGCGGTAGTCCATGCGGGGGATATTACCGTTCATGGCTCTGCTCCTTTCTGCGCTGCGGCTCGCTCCGGCGTAAAATCTGGTCGATATTGCCCTTGACAGTCTGCAAGCGGCGGTACTCCTCCCGTTTTGCCCGGTAATCGTTGTAGCCGCTGTTTTTCTCTTTGATAAGGCTTTCAATCTCTGCTTGCAGGGATTTATAGCTCGGCAGCTTGGAAATGCCGTTCTCCCTGAAATAGCGGGCGGCTGCGTCTGCTATGATAAAGTCACTTTCATGCTTCTGACGGTAGGCTGCTTTTGCTTTGGCGTTTTTCTGCTGTTTCAGCCCGTCCCGGACAGGGCGGGTCTTGGAATAGGCAAGCACCTGCCGTTGCAGCTCCTTTTTCCCGTTCAGCGTCTTTTCCACCTGCTTCAACCACGCAAGGCTTTCCTGCATGGCGGCATAGGCGGCAGAACAGGCTTCGTCCAGTTCCTCCGGGGAGGAAAAGCCGTACTGCTGATAGGCGGTAACGGTAGCTGCCATTTGCTTTAGGTTGTGCTTTGCCGCCCAGCGGTCATAGCCCACGCCCTTGCCCTCGGCTCGCTTGGCTTCCCGGTCAACCATGCGCTGCAAGGTGTTGTCTGCCGGGGTGGTTTTTGCAGCTTTTTCCCCTTGTAACGGCTTTTTAACTGCGGCAGGGTATTCGGGTATGGCTTTGGTCTGTTCGGCAGCTCTGTGGGCGTTCTGCGTGAGCAGGGCAAGGACAGCAGCCTTGTCAAAATCGTCCCCCAGCTTTCGGGCTGTGATAGGCTTTGTCCTGTCCGGCGTGAGGTAGGAAAGCCGCCCCCGGCTCTCCTTGACGGTCACACCCTCCCGCAGCAAAAGGGAAGAAAACTCGTCAAAGCTGCCAGCTTGGGAAAGTGCCTGCCGTATCGTCTGGCGCAGCTTCGCCTTGTCCGTTTCAAACTTGGTGGGCTTGGTCGGCTGTCCGGCGGCTTCTCTGGCGGCGTTCTCTTTGTCAAGGGCAAGCTGCCCTTTCTTTGCCGCCCAGTATTCCCGTTCGGTTATCCGTTCCTTGCTGCCGTTCAAGAGGTCGATTTGGTAAAGCCCCTCCCGGTGGCACATTTCCATGACTTCGCTCTTGAAATATTCCATAGCGGCGTTGGTGCAGCGGTGCTTGCAGCCCTCCAGCGTGTCGGCTGGTCTGTCCATGTAGGGCAGAAGCGGGACTTCGTAAATCCGCAGGGAGTTGATGACGATATGCACATGGATATTCCCGCTGTGGTTATGCCCGTCCGGGTGGGTGCAGATTAGGGCTTGGTGTCCGGGGAAATGCTCCTTGCAGAACTGCTCGCCCAGCTCCTGCGCCCGGTCTACGGTCAAGCCGTTGTCTGTCCCGTCCCGTGGGTCAAAGCTGATGATATAGTGGTGGCTTTTCACATCTTCCCGTTTTTGGTTTTTCTCATAGCGGAGATTGGCTCGCATACAGGCAACAGCGAAATCCTCGCCCCCGCAGTTGAGGGAAGAAATGCGGTAATCCTCCCTCGGTATCAGCCGCCCGTTTTCATCAAGGGTGGCTTTCATGGTAAACTCGTCATGCTCAAATGTGAGATAGGCTTCCGCTGCGCCATAGTCGGCGTTTTTAGAGCTGATATGTTTGAATGTTGCCAACAGCGTCACCCACTTTCTGCAAGACTTCAAACTTTAGGGCAGCAAGGTCGGAAACCGCCGCCCGTACCTCCCCGGCAAGCTGCGGATAGGGACTGTGCCACTCGTTCAGCGTCCGGGCTATCTGGTTTAAGTTGCCGCCGATCCTCCCGTATTCGGCGGTCAGCTTCCCGACAGCGGCAAGCAGCTCGTCATTGATGGGGGAAACGGTTATGATGGGGCGTATGGCTGCCCCGGTTATGGCTTGCCGGATAAACTCGGCTTGGCTCATGTGGTAAGCAGAAAGCCGCTGGGCAAACTCGGCGTATTCTTCCTCGGTCATGCGTGTTTTGACTACCCGGCTGCGGTGCGGCGTGTTGTATCGTTTCATAGGTGGTTGACCTCCTTTCTGTGCGTGGTGTCCTCTCACTAATAGGAGAAAAACAGGGTGTGAAGCGGAACTGTTTTTGAAAAATCCGAAAAATATTTTGAGGGGTTTTTCAGCGGCGCAAGCCGCATAAGCAGGGTTTGGGGAAGGCACTCCCCAACAAGATTCCCGCAGGGGCAAAATGAGCGATAAGCGAATTTTGGCACCTCGGTAGAATCTTGCTCTAAGAAACTGCCGGCCTGCCGTTCACTTGCTACTGCCACTTTTTCAGAAAATCTATAACCAGCTTTTTTTATAAAAGGCTGCGGGCTGGCGTTTTTCCCTTACTCCCTACAAACCACAAAAGAGCAGAATGGACGGACTTTCCGGCAAGAACTTTTCCGGCGGCTCGGTCTTTCCCGACAATAAGGCGTTTCGGAAGCTGCGTTTTGCCCGCTGTCTGAAAAAAATGGCAGCCTTTTTTGGTTTCACTGTCTAATACGGAACTTTTGGAAATTTGCCAAAAATGGACGCAAAAAAAGCAGCAAATCTTTTTCGGATTTACTGCTTCATGTGCCGCTGCGGTGCGGCGGGATGGATATTCAGTTGAAATAAAAGAGGATGGTGGTACTTTAGTCTATCGACTCTTTACTAACTATTAGGTAATCTTGAAAGATTTTCCTTGAATTTATCTAAAGAATGTTCATTGTTTCCCGCAAAAATAAGTGGAATTGTATATTCATATGATATGCCATTTTCATAGTCCGATAATTGTATTTTTATAGTATCATCCCTCTCATCTTTAGGTGCTATATATATGAATGAATTTTTATTTATATCAGATATTTTCCCTTTTTCAGAAGAAACAGTATAACCCCAGTCTGTTAAATTTGTCTTTATTGTAACTTCTGTTTCTGTTTCTTTTCTAGTCTGCAATGCTGTTTTATCGATTTGGATATCAAAAGGAGTCGAACCTAACAATTCACTGTTTATATTTACAAGTTCTTCTCCATTTGTTTTAGAAATATTAGATTCATCTTCATAATTTTGTTGAGATTCATCTTTTGGTGTTTCTCTGTTACATCCTAATAAAAAGCATAAAATAATTAGTACTAATACAGAAAGTTGTTTTTTTTGCATTTATTTCTCCTTTCATATTATCAAAGAAAGCACTGAGAGTACTTTCAAGAAATTTTGAAATATTCTCAATGCTTTCTATTTTTTGATTATAAACTTGCCGGTAATGATACTATGTTAATTTATCTCTTTCGCGTAACCTTTGTTGCAATATACACATGCACCATTCACCCATTTGTGAGACATTTCAATCGTCTCAACTTCATAAATGCTTACTTCTCCACAAATTAAACATTGTTTGTAATTATATACATGACGTGTCGCACATTTATCCCAGTCATCATATATACCAGGCATTTCATCTTCATATCCATAGTACTGGGGAGAACCCCAACTATGAGTATGAGCGGCAAATACAGTCATTGGAGCAGCTACAATTCCAGCTACTACTGAAAGTGCTAAAATAGATTTTCTTAAATTCATAAGTTCCTCCCTTTCCTTAAAAATACATAGCTCTTTGTTACATTGTCATTTTAACATAATAATTGGTAAAATGCAATAATTTATTTTCTATTTACGAGAAAATACTGTGCATATTATCTTATTTAGGAATAGTTAAGGCGGCTACCTAAATCTTTTTATTACTTTACCGCACATGAGCATTTGCACCTGGGTTATCATTTCCGTAACCTTCGAGAAGGTTTACAACACCCCATGCGCCCAGACCTGCGCCCAGGGCGATCACAAGGATCTTCAAAGTATCAATCGCGCTTGCAAAAAATGCCATATAGTTCCTCCTTTAATTTCAGAAATTTTAATTTGTATAACTAAAATCTCAACTTTCCTTATTTTATGCGACTTGGCGGTATGCCTTGCCACTCTATATGTATCCTTTTCCCTTGTTTTTGCCCTTATGAGGTATCTACAAGGGAAAGTTTTTCTTATTCGATTTTATTCTCCAACCACCTTATCAAGTAGTCGGGCTGAGTTTCGCTTACCTTCTCGGTTAGCGTGTGCATAGACATTCATAGTGGTACTTACATCCGAGTGTCCAAGTAATTCCTGTACATCCTTTGGTGCTGCTCCATTTGAGAGCAGGTTTGTGGTATAAGTGTGTCGCAGGGTGTGGAAGTGGAAATTATCATCAAGCTCCGACAATCGTTTCCTTGCTGTCCTTAAAGCTGTCTCAACCGTTGCAGGGGCTTCGTATGCTCCGTCCGGTCTGATACATACAAGGTTAATCTCGTTGTAATCAAGCGGAATGTCCTCTGTGCCATCCAAATGATAAAGCTCATAGTAGATACGATTCTTTTCCT